>DAOPJF010000273.1:0-4465 GCA_035399525.1 Candidatus Krumholzibacteriia bacterium
CGCCGGCGCGGTGGAGACGTTCTCCATCGAGGCCATGATGCAGGACAACAAGGCGCTGCAGGCGGCCACCAGCCACGACCTGGGCCAGAACTTCGCCAAGGCCTTCGACGTGAAGTACCAGGGCGCCGACGGCCAGGTCGAGCACGTGTGGGCCACCAGCTGGGGCATGTCCACGCGCATCATCGGCGCCCTGATCATGACCCACAGCGACGACGACGGCCTGGTGCTGCCGCCGCGCATCGCGGGCACCAAGGCCGTGATCGTGCCCATCTGGAAGAACGACGAGGAGATGGCCGAGCTGGTGGCTGCGGCCGACCGGCTGGCCGCGATGCTGCGCCCGGTGATCGGCCCGGTGCACGTGGACAAGCGCGACAAGATGCGCCCGGGCTGGAAGTACGCCGAGTGGGAGGCCAAGGGCGTGCCCCTGCGCCTGGAGCTCGGGCCCCGGGACCTGGCGGGCCAGCAGGTGATGATGGCCGCGCGCCACGACCGGAAGAAGCAGGCGGCGGGCTTCGCGACGCTGGCCGAGACGGTGCAGGCCGAGCTCGAGCGCATCCAGCAGGACCTGTACGACCGCGCGCTGGCGCGGCGCGAGGCGGCCACCTTCACCGTCGACACCTGGGACGACTTCCAGGACCTGTTCGCCAACCGCGGGGGCGGCTTCGCCCAGTGCCACTGGTGCGGCGACGGAGACTGCGAGAAGCAGATCCAGGAGGAGACCAAGGTCACGATCCGCAACATGCCCTTCGGCCGCGACGAGACGCCGGGCGCATGCGTGCGCTGCGGCAAGCCGTCCATCGGGCGGGTGGTGTTCGCGCAGTCGTACTAGCGGACGGCGTGATGGCGGACGAACATGGGGCGCGCCCGCAGGGTGCGCCCCTTCCGCGTTCAGGCGGTCCGGCCGCCGGCCGTCGCCAGCCACGACGCGAAGAACCGCGCCGTGTCGCGCCGCCAGGTGTCGCGCAGCCCCGCAGTCGCCGCGGCCTCCGGGTAGGCCGGCACCGGGCGGCGTGCGGCGCAGGCGGCCAGCACGGCCTCGCGGTGGTCGTGCAGCAGGGCGGCGGCGCCCGGCTCGAGCATGTGCTCGGGCGCATGGGGGCAGTCGTCGCGCAGGCCTGCGGCGAAGCGGTCGATCTCGCGCTTGTGCTCCTTCAGCAGCGACACCGGCTCGTACTCGGGGTGGCCCTGCATCAGCACCGTGCGCCCGTCGGGCGAGGCGGCCAGGTGCACGCCGCCGTCCTGGGCGTCGGCGATCAGCACCGCGTAGCCGGCTGCGGCGAAGTCGGCCTCCGCGACGTCGTTCCATCGCGAGTGGGGGATCTCCAGCCCGTCGGCCAGGCCCGCCACCAGCGGATGCCCGGGCGCCGTGATGCGGTGGGGGAACACGCCCCAGCGCTTGCCCGGCAGCGCCCGGCGGCGGCAGCCGTGGCGGAAGTGCATGACCGCATGGGTGGCCAGGCACGAGTACAGCGTGGTCGGCACCTCGGCCCCGGCCCAGGCCAGCAACTCGACCAGGGCGCGGCGGTGGGGCAGGCGGTCCAGGTCGGGATCGGGGATGTTCGCGCCGGTGACGAACAGCGCGTCGGGGTTCCTCCGGCGCAATTCTTCGGGTCCGACGTAGTGGGCGGCGCAGTGCGCGGCGGCCACCGGGCCGCGCGCGACGCCGGGCAACCCGCAGAAGTCCACCACCAGCCCGCGCTCGGGAGCGCCGCCCGCCAGCAGGCCCAGCACCTGCCGCTCGGTGGCCTCGAGCGCGGCGTCGGCCATGGTGTTGACCACCCCGACGCGCAGCAGCGGACCGGTCCAGGCGGCCAGCGGCGCGACCGGCACCCCGGTGCGGGCGAGGCGGTCGTAGGCGGGCAGGGCGTTGTGGACGAGCAGGGGCATGGGCGGATGATAGCAGGTCCGCGGGTTGATTGCCGCCCCCGACCTGTGGCATGATCCGGCCCTGGGCGATGTCGCCGTCGCCGAGGGGGAGCATGAACGTCGGATCGATGCGCCGGTGGGCCGTGGCGCTTCTGCTGTCCTGCACGGGGGCGGCGCCCGCGTCCGCGAGCCAGGCGGATCTCCAGCTGGACAACGGGCTGCGCGTGCTGGCCCGCGAGCGGCCCGACCAGGCGCTGGTGAGCGTCCGGATCTTCTACGCCGCCGGGGCGGCCTTCGAGCCCGACTCGCTGGCCGGCCTGGCCCACCTCAGCGAGCACCTGCTGTGCGATGGCGACCCCTGGCGCCGGTTGACCCTCGCGTGCGTCGAACGCAACGCCTCCACGAGCCCGGTGAAGCTCACGTTCCTCGACGTCTGCGTGCCGTCGCTGCTGCCCCGGGTGTTGGCGGCCGAGGCCGCCCGCATGCGCACGCCGACGGTGGACGAGGCGGTGTTCGCGCGCGAGCAGGCCGTCGTCCTGCAGGAATTGGCGATGCGCAGCCATGCCGTCACCATGACGCCGGCCGCCGAGGCCTTCCGCATCGCGTTCCCGGGCCATCCCTATGGACAGCCGGTGGGTGGCGACGCGGCGTCGGTGGCGCGGATCGGCGTCCAGGACGTGCGCGCGTACATCAGCAGGGTCATCAAGGCGCGGGGCACCACGATCCAGGTGCAGGGGCCCATCGACCCGGTCGAGGTCGTGGAACTCGTGGGGCGGCTCTTCGCCGACGTGGCGCCCGGTCCCGAGCCCGAACCGTTGCCCCCGTACCCGCCGGCGGCCGCGGCCCAGTCGTTCTTCGACGATCCCGACCACGCCGGTTACCGCGCCGCGGTCGCGGTGAGGGTGCCGGTCCGGTCGCCCGCCGACCTGGCGCTGCTCGACCTGGGGCTCGCGTGGTTCGACCACGAGGGCGTCTCGGCGGACGCCGACGGGATTCCCGGCGAGGCGGTGGCCACGTTCTCCTGGTGGGGATCATACCAGCGCCGCGAGGCCGACTGGGGCTACCGCCACGTGGACCTCGACCCCGACCGCGATGCGTCCGCGGCGCTGGGCTGGCACTGGCGGCGCATCGATTCGGCCGTGCGCGCCCTGGGCGAGGCCCGGCGCCGCGAGGAGATCGAGACCTGGTTCACGGAGGTGCGGGAACGGTCCCGCGTCATCGAGGCGTTCGGCTGGCTGCCCGCGACGCGGGACTCGACGGGGGGCGGCGTGCCCACGGCCGAGGATTACGAACGGCACCTGGCGGCCGTCACGCCCGCCGCGCTGCAGGCCTGGCTGGCGTCGTCGTTCGTGCCCGACCGGGCGGCCGTGGCCGTCAGCCACGGCCACGACTCGGGCCGGGACGCCCTGCGGCGGCTGGCCTCGCGGACCGCGCGCGACGACGGCATCGCGGCTGCCGACGCCCTGGCCGGGCTCGCGCCCGACAGCATCGCGGCCGTGCTGCCGTACTACGCGGAGAACGGCATCCCGGGATGGTCGACCTACACCCTGGCCAACGGCATGCCGGTGGTCTCGTGCCGCGTGCCGGGGGCGGCGCAGTGCGCCCTGGTCGGGTGGCGGCGGTTCGACCCGGTGTACGTCGAGCGGCCGGGCCTGCTGCCGGGCCTGTGCCGGCTGTACACGCAGGTGGCCTGCTTCGAGGCCCGCGCCCGCGACGGCCGCGCCATCCGGTGGCCCTTCGATGCGGTGTTCACCGCGTCTCCGGACGGATGGTACCGGTACGCGGCGTCGGCGCCGGCGGGCCGGTCCCGCGCGCTGGTCCACGCCCTGTACCGCCGTTCGGGCGAGAAGGATCTCAGCGTGACGGCCTGGGCGAGCGCTCTCGAGTTCGCCGCCGGGGACTTCACCCGGATGACCGGGACGCCCGAGGCCAGGGCCGGCGCGTGGCGCCTGGCGGCGGTCCTGGGCGACGAGCATCCGGCGGTGGCGGCCTGGCGCCCCGACGTCCACACGGTGGGCAAGGTGAAGTACAAGGACCTGGCAAAGCTCCACGCCCAGGTGGCCGGAGATCCGGAGCGCGGGATCGTGCTCGCCCACGGCGGAGCCGACCCCGACACCCTGCGCGCGGCGCTGGAGGAGACCTTCGGACGCCGCGGCTCCTGGCGTCCCTGGTCCGCGGGACCGGCGCCGGAAGGTCCGGCCCGGCCGGTGGGGTTCATCGCGGGGACGACCGGCGCGGGGGACGTGAACCTCACGCTGACCTTCCCGGCCGCCCTGCCGGATCCGGCCTGGACCGAGCCCGGGCTCATGCTGCTGTGGCTCGAGTGTCTCGCCGACCGGGTCCTGGACTCGCACCTGCGTCAGCAGGGCGGCTGGACGTACCACGCCTCGTGCAGCCTGCGCGTCATCGCCGGGTGGGCCGTGCCCGAGATCACGGTCACCTGCCAGCCGGGCCAGGCGCCGGCTGTCCTGGCCGGCATCCGCTCGGCCCTGGCCGGATTGGCGAGCGGTCCCGTGGATCCGGGCCTGGCGGCCCAGGCGCGCCTGGCGCTGACCGTGCGCCTGGTGCGCTCGGCGGACGACGCCGACGATCTCCATGC
>DAOPJF010000274.1:0-4426 GCA_035399525.1 Candidatus Krumholzibacteriia bacterium
AACGCCGTGGTGGCGAAGATCGCCACCGACCGCGTGCCCCAGCTGCGGGACATCGTGCTGATGGCCCTGGGCGACAAGACCGTGGAGGAGCTCAGCACCGCCGCCGGCAAGAAGGCGCTCCGGGACGAGATCTTCCGCGACATCGCCGCCCGCATGCCCGAGGGCGCCCTGATGAACGTGTACTTCTCCGACTTCGTGCTCCAGTAGGAAGGCCGAGGCGAACCGTGGCACCCGAGCGCACCGACCACCGCGACGACCTGGACCTGGACCTCGAGGCCGCCATCGGCGCGGCCTCCGAGCTGGCCGGCAACGTCGACCCCGTCGGCGGCCTGGACATGGAGGCCGTGCTGAACGCCGACTCGGCGGTCGATGCGGCCATGTCCGGCCCGCGGCCCTACGACTTCAACCGGCCCCACAACATCTCGCGCGCCTTCGCCAACAACCTGCAGGCGGTGGCCGAGGGCTTCGCCAAGATGGCGGGGATCGACTTCACCAGCCTGGTGCGCGCGTCGGTGCAGGTCGACTACCGCGGCCTGCGCCAGTCGACCTACGGCGAGTACCTCGAAGAGCTGCCCAACCCGACCTGCGCGGCGCTGGTCACCTTCGAGCCCCTGAAGGGCCAGTCGATCCTGCACCTGGACCTGGGCCTGTGCTTCGTCTTCATGCAGAAGCTGCTGGGCGGTGCGCTGGACGCCCAGACCACGGTGCGCGAGTTCACCGAGATCGAGCGCGGCATCAACACCGGGCTCATCGAGCGGCTCAACGAGATCCTGCGCCGCAGCTTCGCCAAGCTCATCGACGTCAGGCCCGGCGTCGTCCGCCAGGAGAACAATCCCGGCTACCTCGGCGGCATGGCCGAGGGCGAATCGCTGATCATCCTGCGCTTCGGCATCACCGTGGGCGCGGCCGAGGGTCCCTGCGACATCGCCCTGCCCATGACCGCGTTCGGCCCGGTCCGCGAGATCTTCGACCCCAGCGAGGCCGTCGAGATCCGCACCGAGAACGAGCTGCGGGAGGACCGCCGCCACATCCTTTCGATGGTCCAGGGGACGGCCAGCGACCTGGTGGTCGAGCTGGCGTCGTTCGAGGCGAACCTGGAGGAGGTCCTCGCCCTGAAGGAAGGCCAGCTGCTGCGCCTGCCCCAGTCGGTGGACGCGCCCCTGAAGGTGCGCATCGAGGGCCAGGACAGCTGGCTGGGCGAGGCCGGCCGCATCGGACAGAAGCGCGCCGTCAGGCTGGTGCGCAAGCTCACCAAGGAGTAGACGATGAGCAACGGGGACAACACCAACCAGGGCGGACAGGCGGTGCGCGACGTCGAGTCGACGTCGCTGCTGAAGGACCTGGGCGACGCCGTGCCGAGCGCCGAGAACCTCGACCTGCTGCTGGACGTGAACCTGCAGATCTCGGTCGAGCTCGGGCGGGCGCGGCTGAAGTTCCGCGACGTCCTGAACCTGGCCCAGGGCTCGGTGGTCGAGCTGGCCCGCCAGTCGAGCGAGCCCGTGGACATCCTGGTCAACGGGGCGCTGCTGGCCACGGGCGAGGTCGTGGTCGTGGACGACCACTTCGCCGTGCGCGTGACCAAGCTGCTGAACCGCGTCGAACGCCTCAAGAGGGTGCTGTGACGCCGCTGCTGGCAGAGGCGGGCTACGGCCTGCAGGCCGGCGCCTCGGGCCCCGCCTGGTGGCAGACCCTGGGGGGCCTGCTGGCGGTGTTCGGGCTGCTGGTGCTGGGCCTGCGCCTGCTGGCGCGCTTCAACAAGCGGGGCGGTTTCGGCCACGCCGCGCTGGTGGCTGTCTGGCACCTGGGCCCGCGGCGCGAGATCCAGGTCCTGCGCCTGGCCGACGACGTCCACTACGTGTACCGCCACGAGGGGGCCATGGTCCTGTTGAAGCAGGAGAGCTTCGACCAGTGGGAGCGCACCCGCGCCGCCGGCGAGTCCGCCGCACCCCAGCCGGGCCGGCCCGACCCGGGCGGCCGCCGCTTCGACCTGCGCGCCCTTCCCGCCTTGCTGCGCCCGGCGCCCGACGCCCGCGGCCGGTGATCCGGCGCTGACCACCCCGCGCCCGGTTCCCGTTCAGCCCGCCCCCGCACATGCCATTCACGCCGCTTCGGCCACAGCTGTAATTCGCTGAATATCAATGTCTTCCGGGCCACCGGCAGAGTCTTCGCCCGCCCGGGCGTGGCACGCCCATTGCCATCAGCCCCGGGAACGCGTGCGTCCCGAACCCGGAGAACCACCTTGCCGACCCTTCGCCGCTGCCGCCTGCTGCCGATGGCCGCCCTCCTGGTGGGGGCCGTCCTGGTCCTGGCGGGGCCCGCCGCCGCCCAGACCGCCGCCTCGCCGGCGCCGATCAAGTCCGTGACGACCCAGACCCCGGTGCTGACCCTGCAGCTCGAGGGGACCGACGGGCCGCAGTCCATGGACACGGCCCTGAAGATCGTCCTGTTCATGACGGTGCTGTCCCTGGCGCCGGCCATCCTGATCCTGACCACGAGCTTCACCCGCATCGTGATCGTGCTGGGCTTCCTGCGCCAGGCCATCGGCGCCAACCAGGCGCCGAGCAACCAGATCGTCATCGGGCTGTCGCTGTTCCTGACCATGGTGGTCATGGCGCCCACGCTGCGGCAGATGAACGAGCAGTCGCTGCAGCCCTTCCTGGCCGAGGAGATCTCCCAGAAGGAGGCCTTCACCCGGGCCCAGGCGCCGCTCAAGGAGTTCATGCTCGGCCAGGTGCGCGAGAAGGACATCGCCCTGTTCCTGGACATGACCGGCGTCCAGGCGCCCGAGACGCCCCAGGAGCTGCCGATGCTCGTGGTGATCCCCGCCTTCGTGATCAGCGAGCTGAAGACCGCCTTCCAGATGGGCTTCGTGATCTTCATCCCGTTCCTGATCATCGACATGGTGGTGGCCTCGGTCCTGATGTCCATGGGCATGATGATGCTGCCGCCGGCGCTCATCAGCCTGCCCTTCAAGATCCTGCTCTTCGTGCTCGTCGACGGCTGGTACCTGGTGGTCCAGTCGCTGGTGCGGGCCTTCCAGTAGCGCGAAAGGAACCCCGGACATGACTCCCGAACAGGTGATCGAGATCGGCGAGTACGCGATGCGGACGGTCATCTTCGTGGCCGGCCCGATGCTGATCGCCGGCATGGTGGTGGGCCTGGCCATCTCGATCTTCCAGGCCGCGACCCAGATCAACGAGATGACCATGACCTTCGTGCCGAAGATCCTGACGGTCTTCGTGGTGCTGATCATCTCGCTGCCCTGGGCCATCAGCCAGCTGACGGGCTTCACCGAGGCGATGTTCAACCGCATCGCCAACATGTAGGGGACCGCCGGTGGGCTTCAGCATCGACGTGCAGCTGCTGGCGGTGGCCCTGGCGCTGGTGGTGCGCTTCTCGATCCTGGCCGCGGCCCTGCCGCTGCTGGACCTGCGCTCGGTGCCGGTCCTGTGGCGCTTCGGCCTGGCCGGGTGCTTCGCCGCGTCCCTGGCGCCGGCGGTGGCCGCGGGCCTGGAGCCGGGCACGGTGCAGCTGACCTGGAGCGCGCTGGTGATGGAGGCCGTGCGCTCGCTGGTCGTCGGCGCCCTGCTGGGCGTGACGGTGAACCTGCTGTTCACCGCCGTGCGCTACGCCGGCGAGGTGGCGGGCATGCAGATCGGGTTCGCCATCGTCAACGCCTTCGACCCCATGAGCAACTCGCAGATCAGCGTCATCTCGCAGTTCTACCACATCCTGGCCGTGCTGCTGTTCTTCACCACGGGCGCCCACCACACCCTGGCCGCGGCCATGTACCAGTCGTGCCTGTCGGTGCCCCCGTTCGCGCCGGTCGATCCCACCGGCGGGGCCTGGGTGCTGGTGCGCGAATTCTCGGGCGTTTTCGCCGCCGGGCTCAGGATCGCCGCGCCGGTGGCCCTGGTCCTGCTCATGGTCAGCGCGTCCATGGGCGTGGTGGTCAAGACCGTGCCCCAGATCAACGTGCTGGTGGTGGGCTTTCCCATCAAGATCGCCGTGGGCCTGGTGACCCTGGGCCTGTCCCTGGTCTTCTACCGGTCGGCCGTGATGGGCCTGATCGGCGGGATGGACGACCAGCTCTCGCGGGTGCTGACCGCCATCAACTGACAGGATTCCAACCACCCGGGACCGCCGGGAGCCGCAAGGAGGTGAGACATGGCCGAGGACGTCGGGGGCGAACGCACAGAAAAAGCCACAGGCAGACGGCGCGAAAAGGCCCGCAACGAGGGCCAGGTCGCCAAGAGCCAGGAGGTCAACGGCGCCGCCCTCCTGATCGTCGGCATGTCCGTCCTGCTGCTCTCGGGCGGCCACTTCGTCTCGGTCCTGGGCCGCAACACCAGCTACCTGCTGGGCGAGAGCCACATCCTGGCCCCCACCAACGGCTGGGGGGTCCGGGAATTGCTTTCCGCCAACG
>DAOPJF010000275.1:0-4403 GCA_035399525.1 Candidatus Krumholzibacteriia bacterium
GCTGGTGGCCGAGCTGGCCGGCAAGCCCATCGGCTTCTCGCTGACGGTGCCCGACTTCAACGAGAAGCCGATGGGCTTGCCGTCCAGCTCGGCCACCAGCAGGAAGTCGGGGTCGACCAGGGCCTTCATGTCCTTGGCGGCGTAGGCGAAGTCGTCGTCGTCCATGGGGATGAAGCCCCAGTTGGCGCTCCAGCTCTGGTTGTAGAGCTCGCGCACGCGGCTGGCCTCGGCCATGAAGTGCTTCATGTCGAACGGACGCACCACCAGGCCCTCGCGGTCGAGGATGCGGTCGATCAGCCGCTGCATCTTCTCGGGGAACGCGCCGCCGGTGACGATGTGCCAGGCCCACAGGTCCTTGGCGCCGACGAGGCCGAAGTCCTCGAGCTGGCGCTCGTAGTAGCGGGGGTTGTAGGGCATGCCCAGCACGGGCCGGTTGAACACGCCGTCCACCTGCAGGCCGTACCAGTCGTGGTTCGAGGTGAAGCTGCCCGGCCCGCGCATGGTGTCCATGCCCTGGGCGGCGATCCAGTCGCGCGCCGTCTGCAGCAGCAGGCGCGCGGCCTCGGCGTCGTCGTCCACCTCGTAGAAGCCGAAGAAGCCCACCTTCTCGTGGTGATGGTCGTTGCTGTAGCGGTCCACGCAGGCGCCGATGCGGCCGACCACCTCGCCGCCGCGCCGCGCCAGCCACAGCTGACCCTCGGCGTGGTTCCAGAACGGGTTGTGCTTCCGGTCGAAGAACTTCTTCAGGTCCGACAGCAGGGGGAAGACCTGGTTGGGATCGTCGCGGTAGATGCGGTAGGGCACCTTCAGGAAGGTGTCGAGGTCCTTGCCGCCGGCGACGGGCGAGACGGTGACGCTCATCGGTCCTCCTTGCTGCGTAGCACACGGGCGGCCCCGGGAGGCCGCCCGTCAGGGGTCGTCGTCGGGTCGCGCCGGCCGTCCGGCGCGGCGCTCAGGCGGGGATGACGCCCAGCTCGCGGCCCACGCGGGTCATGATGTCCATGGCCTGGTGGATCTCGTCCTCGGTGTGCGTCGCCATCAGCGACAGCCGGATCAGCGCGTTGCCCGGCTCGACGGCGGGGCTGATGACCGGGTTGGCGAACACGCCCTCGTCGATCAGGCGCCGCACGAACTTGAAGGCCGTCATGTCCTCGCCCACCACCGCGGGGATGATGGGGGTCTCGCTCGGGCCGGTGTTGAAGCCGCCGTCCTTCAGGCGCGCGCGCATGATGTCGTTGTTGCGCCACAGCGCCTCGTGGCGCCAGGTCTCCTCGAGCATCACGTCGACGGCGGCCGAAACCGACGCCACCGACGCCGGGGGCATGGAGGCCGAGAACATCAGCGCGCGGGCGATGTGCTGGATGTAGTGGATGGTGTCGGCATCCGAGGCGATGAAGCCGCCCACCGAGGCCAGCGACTTGCTGAAGGTGCCCATGATCAGGTGCACGTCGTCGGTCAGGCCGAAGTGGTTGCAGGTGCCGCGGCCGTGGTCGCCCAGCACGCCCACGCCGTGGGCGTCGTCGACCATCACGACGGCGTCGTACTTCTTCGCCAGCTTCGTGATCTCGGGCAGTCGGGCGATGTCGCCCTCCATGGAGAACACGCCGTCGACGATGACCAGCTTGTTGCGGTCCTTCTCGCTCTGGAGCACCAGCTCGAGGTTGTCCATGTCGTTGTGCTTGAACTTGCGGACGTCGCCGAAGCTCAGCCGCGCGCCGTCGATGATCGAGGCGTGGTCGGTGCGGTCGACGATGATCGTCTCGTTGCGGCCGACCATCGAGCTGAGGGTGCCCTGGTTGACCATGAAGCCGGTGGAGAAGACCAGCGCCTTCTCCTTGCCCACCAGGCGGGCCAGCTTCTCCTCGAGCTCGATGTGGATGTCCAGGGTGCCGTTCAGGAAGCGCGACCCGGCGCAGCCGGTGCCGTACTTGGCGATGGCCGCCTGGGCGGCCTCCTTCACCTTGGGGTGGTTGGTCAGGCCGAGGTAGTTGTTGCTCCCCAGCATGATGACGTCGCGCCCCTTGTAGCGGACGGTGTTCGTCTGGGCCGACTCGATGACCCGGAAGAAGTTGTAGAGGTCCACGGCCATGAGTTCCTTGGCCGTCTTGAAATTGTGAACCTTGTCCAGCAGACCCATGCACCACCGTCTCTTCCTTGCCATACCAAAAAAAGCGAGGTAGCTCCGCCCCCCGCCGGCCGCACGCTGCGGACCCAGAAAATAGCCCCGCAGGGCCCCTCCTACAACTAGAAAACGAGAGCCGTGAACACCTTGAAGACCGTTCCCTCCTGCCAGGCGTCCGGGGGCAGGCCCGCCTTCAGGCACAGGTGGGCCAGCATGGTCTCGCGGTCCCAGCCCTGCTCGGGGGCCACCTGGGGCAGGAACACCGCCTGGCGGCTGCCCTTCTGCAGCAGCACGCCGTGGCGTCCGACCTCGATGGCGTCGGCGTCGGCCACCGTCGCCAGGGGCGACAGCACCGAGATCTCCAGCTCGAGGGACGCCAACTCGCCCGGGCCCACCGGCGGGAACCGGGGATCCTCGCAGGCGGCGGCGCGGCCGCTCCAGACCACGGCCTCGGCCAGCGGCCGCACCCCGACGATGGTGCCGATGCAGCCGCGCAGGGCGCCGCCCCGGGTCAGGGTCACGAAGACGCCGCAGGGCTCGGCCAGGACCCCCTCGAGGGCCAGGCCGCGGGCCTCGGCCTCGGCGGCGGGCTCGGGCGGGGGCGCCCCCCGGGCCGCCGCCTCGACGGCCAGGCGGGCCAGGTCCCGCAGGAAGGCGCGCTCGCGCCGGTCCGGCAGCCCGCTCATGGCGTGCGCCCGTCGGCCAGCAGCACCGCGGCGTAGCTGACGGACATGGTGTAGTCGCGGTCGCGGTCGCCGCTGCGGGTGTAGTCCAGCAGCGCGCCTTCCCAGCCGGCGGGCAGCCCCGTGTCCAGGGCCAGAGCCGCCGCCTCGAGCCCGCACATGGTGATGCCCGTCCGCCGGCCGTAGTCCCGCAGCCCGTCGCCGTCGCCGGCCAGCACCTTCAGGATGGCGCCGGCGTCCAGGCGCTCGATGGCGTCGGGCACGTCGTCGGTGAACGGCACGTAGCCGTAGGCCGCGCCGTAGTGGGTCAGGTCCGACGAGACCAGCAGCAGGGTGTCGGCATCCGCCAGCGTCGCGAGCGCGCGGGCCGCCTCGGCGCGCAGGTCCGCCGGCAGGGGAGGCACCAGCATGGGCACGATGCGCGGCGGATGGTCCGGGGCCAGGCGCTGCAGGAACGGCAGCTGGATCTCGATGGCGTGCTCGTCGCGGTGGGCCCGGTCGTCGACGGTGAACGCGGGGTTCGCGGCCAGGGCGGCCACGGCCGCCGTGTCCACCGGCACCTCGCCCAGGGGGGTGGCGAAGGCCGTTGCGCCCGGCAGGGCGATGCGGTCCAGGCGCACGCGGTGGTTGGGCGCCAGGATGACGACGCGCCCGGGCAGGCGCCCGCGCAGGTGCGCATACAGGCGGCCGGCGGTCGCGCCGCTCCAGGCGTGGCCGGCGTGGGGGGCCAGGGCGATGAGGGGACGCCCGGCGGGCGGGGAGGTGGGTCCGGGGGCGAGGCACCGGTCGACGGCGGCCGCGAGGTCGGCCGGTCGGGCCGGGTACCAGGCGCCGGCCAGGGCGGCGGGGCGCACGGAGGTCATGGGGATCCTCCAATCTGGGGGTTGGACATCACCGGGCGTGACTTTATCATAGGGAGGTCGATGGAACCACCATCCCAACGGAGGAAGGCCTCTTGAACATCAAGCAGTCCCAGGTCGACGATGTCATGGTCCTGCACCTGTCCGGCAAGATCATGGGCGGGCCCGACCACGAGAAGTTCCAGTCCGAGATCAAGACGCTCATCGCGGCCGGCCACGTGGACGTCCTGTTGAACATGTCCAAGGTCAGCTGGGTGAACTCGACCGGCCTGGGCATCCTGGTGTCGGCCTTCCACACCCTGAAGAAGAACGGCGGCCAGCTGAAGATCTGCGAGGTCAGCGACCGCATCGACAACATCCTGAACGTGACGCAGCTGAAGCTGGTCTTCGAGACCTTCGAGAACTGCGACGCCGCGCTGGCCTCGTTCAAGCAGGCCTGAGCGTGGACGGCGGCGGGAGCGGCTTCCGCAACCCCGCCCTGACGGTGGACGGCGTCGTGGTCCACGACGCCCCGGAAGGGCCGCGGGTGCTGCTGGTCGAGCGCGGCCGCGAGCCCTTCCGGGGCGCGTGGGCCCTGCCGGGCGGCTTCGTCGACTACGGCGAGGACATCGACGACGCCATCGGCCGCGAGATCCGCGAGGAGACCGGGCTCGAGGGCCTCGACTTCCGCCAGTTCCGCACCTACGGCCGGCCCGGCCGCGACCCGCGGGGGCACACCGTCTCGGTCGTGTACATCGC
>DAOPJF010000276.1:0-4380 GCA_035399525.1 Candidatus Krumholzibacteriia bacterium
CGTGGACGACCGCGACCCGGAACATGCGGTCGTGGTCGGGGCCGTCGACCTCCAGGACCTTGTACCTCGGCGGCGCCTTGAAGCGCGCCTGGATCAGCTCCTGCAGCCGGCTCTTGTAGTTCCGGAGCGAGCGCCGCGAGAGCACGCGGTCGCTGCCCTGCAGCACCAGGCGCTCGATCATGGCCCGGGCCGCCGGGAGGCCGCCGTCGAGGTAGACCGCGCCGATCAGGGCCTCGGTGGTGTCGGCCAGGATCGACGACCGCTTGCGCCCGCCGGTGGCCGCCTCGCTGCGGCTCATGCGGATATGAATACCCAGATCGAACTCCATCGCCACCTCGGACAGGCGGGCGCCGCAGACGAGCAGGGACTTCATCTTGGTGAGGTCGCCCTCGGAGCGGTCGGGATACTCGTCGTAGAGGATCTCGTTGACCACCAGGCCGAGCACCGCGTCGCCCAGGAACTCGAGCCGCTCGTTGGACTGCTCGCGCTCCTGGCCGGTGACGTGGATGTGCGAGCGGTGCAGCAGCGCGTTGCGCAGCAGCGAGCGGTCGGCGAACACGTGGCCGAGCTTGCGCTCGAGGTCGTCGAGGTTGGCGTCGCCGCCATCGGGCTCGTCCGTGTCCAGCGGCGAGGGCGCCGGCTCCGCCGGGGCGGAGCCGGTGACCTTGTGCAGCAGCTCGCGGATCGCGTCGCTCAGGCCCATGCCTGCTGAGCCCTCCCCCTGGTCAGCGCCGGGCGCCGAAGCACAGGGTGACGTTGTGGCCGCCGAAGCCGAAGGAGTTCGACAGGGCGTAGTCGACCTGCGCGGCCACCGCCCGGTTGGGGCAGTAGTCGAGGTCGCACTCCGGGTCGGGCGTCTCGTAGTTGATGGTCGGCGGCAGGACGCCCTCGCGCAGGGCCAGGACGGTGATGACCGCCTCGACGGCGCCGGCACCGCCGAGCAGGTGGCCGACCATGGACTTGGTCGAGCTGACCTTCAGCCGGTCGGCGTGGGCGCCGAACACCTTGCGGATGGCCATGGACTCGATCTTGTCGTTGAAGTGCGTCGAGGTGCCGTGGGCGTTGATGTAGCCGATCTGCTCGAGCTCGAGGCCCGACGTGCGGACGGCCTGGGACATCGAGCCGATGGCGCCGATGCCGTCGTTGTCCGGCTGCGTCATGTGGTAGGCGTCACCGGTCATGCCGTAGCCGCGCACCTCGCCCAGGATGGTGGCGCCGCGCGCGAGGGCGTGCTCCTCGGACTCGAGCACCAGCGCGCCGCCGCCCTCGCCCAGCACGAAGCCGTCGCGGCCGGCGTCGAACGGGCGCGAGGCGTGGGCCGGGTCCTCGTTGCGCGTGGACAGGGCCTTCATGTTGCCGAATCCCGACAGGGACATGGCGCAGACCGCGGCCTCGGAGCCGCCGGTGATCATGACGTCGGCGTGGCCGAGCTTGATCTGGTCGTAGGCCGCGCCGATGGCGTGGCCGCCCGAGGCGCAGGCGCTGACGGTGCAGAAGTTCGCCCCGCGGAAGCCGTAGCGGATCGAGACCAGCCCGGCGGCCATGTCGCTGATCATCATGGGGATGAACATGGGCGACACGCCGCGCGAGCCGCGGCTGACCAGCTTCGAGTGCTGCTCCTCGAAGGTGATCATGCCGCCGATGCCCGAGCCGATGATGACGCCCGCGCGGTACGGGTCGCCCGGAGGGCCGTCGAGGCCGGCCTGCGCCATGGCCTGCGTGGCCGCGGCGACGGCGATCTGGGCGTAGCGGTCGGCCTTGCGGGCGTCCTTGGGGTCCATCACGGTCTCGGCGTCGAACCCCTTGAGCTCGGCGGCGAAGGTGGTCTTGTAGTCGGACACGTCCATGCTGGCGATGGGCGCGATGCCGGAACGGCCCTCCTTGAGGGCTGCCCAGCTGGAATCGCGGTCCAGGCCCACGGCCGTGACCATGCCCAGTCCGGTGACGACGACTTTCCTCGGCTCCAAGGGATCGACCTCCTGCTCCCATAGTCAGACCCGGCCCCACCCCGCTGCGGATGGGACCGGGCACGTCGCTTCGGGCCGCGGCAAGGCGCCGCCGGCCCCGGATGCGGCCCCGCGCTTAGTCCAGGTGCTGCTCGAGGTAGTCGATGGCGTCCTGCACCGTGCGCAGCTTCTCCTGGTCCTCTTCCGGGATCGTGATGTTGAACTGCTCCTCGAGGTCCATCACGAGCTCGACGGTGTCGAGGGAGTCGGCGCCGAGATCCTCGGTGAACGAAGCCTCGGGCGTGATCTGCTCGGGGTTGACCGAGAGCTTCCTCTGGATGATCTCGTAGACCTGTTCCTGAATCGATGCCATCTCGCGTTACCCTCCTGGGGAGTGTTGGTCAGTTCTGCTTCTGCTTCTAGGCGATCATGCCGCCGTCGACCACGAGCGTCTGGCCCGTGATGTAGGCGGACTCGGGAGACAACAGGAACCGGACCACGCCGGCCACATCCTTGCCCTCGCCGAAGCGCTTCAGGGGGATGCGGGCCAGCATGTCGGTGCGCACCTTCTCGGGCAGGTCCGCGGTCATGTCCGTGGTGATGAAGCCGGGCGCGATGGCGTTGCACGTGACGCCGCGCCCGCCGAGCTCCTTGGCCACGGACTTGGTCAGCGCGATGATGCCGGCCTTGCTGGCGGCATAGTTGGCCTGCCCGGCATTGCCGGTCACGCCGATGACGGACGAGATGTTGATGATCCGCCCCTCACGCTGGCGCATCATAAGCGGGGCCACCGCCCTTGTAAAGTGGAAGGTCCCGTCCAGGTTGACCGTCAGGGGCAGCCGCCAGGCCTCGGGCGTCATGCGCATCAGCAGGCCGTCGGCGGTGACGCCGGCGTTGTTGACCAGGCCCCAGATGGCGCTGAAGCGGTCCTGCACGGCCGAGACCACGGCCTGGACCGCGTCCCAGTCGGCGATGTCCGCCGGGTAGGTCACCACGTCGGTGCCGCCGGGCAGGCCGGCGGCCACCTCGGCCAGCTGGTCGGCGTTGCGGGCCACCAGGGCCAGCGGCCAGCCGGCGGCGGCCAGGTGCTCGGCGATGGCGCGGCCGATACCGCGGCTGGCGCCGGTGACGATGACGGCTCCCTGGGCCATGGGTGCGCTGCTCCTTGGCGTGTGCCGGTCAGCCGGCGTGGGCGGCCAGGACGGCGGGCAGACCCTCGAGGTCCTCCACCGTGCCGACCGGGACGAACGTTACATCCGGATAGGCGCGCCTGGCAAGGCCGGTCAGGACCTTGCCCGGCCCCACCTCGAGCACCACGCGCGGCCGGTGGTCGCCCCCGCAGATGCGCTCCATGGTGTCGTGCCAGAGGACGGGCGCGGTGAGCTGGCGGGCGAAGCCCTCGCGCAGCGCCGCGGCCGCGGTGACCGGCTCGGCGCTGACGTTGGCGACCAGCGGCACGGCCGGGTCGTGGACGGCGATGCTGTCCAGGAACGCACGGAACGCCGTCGCCGCGCCCTCGAGCAGGGGCGAGTGGAACGCGCCGCTGACGTTCAGGGGCGCCACGCGCTTGGCGCCGGCGGCCTTCAGGGCCTCGCCGGCCGCGGCCACGGCGGCGATCTCGCCGCTGATGACCACCTGGTTGTCCGAGTTGTGGTTGGCCGGCACGACGACGCCGTCGATGCCCGCGCAGACCTCGGCCACCTGCGCCCCCGAAAGGCCCATGACCGCGGCCATGGTGCCGGGGATCTCCTGCCCCGCCGTCCACATGAGCTCGCCGCGGCGCCGCACGGTGCGCACCGCGTCCTCGGGACAGAGCGCGCTGCAGGCGACCGCAGCGGAGAACTCGCCCAGGCTGTGGCCGGCGACGATCGAGGGCAGCACGCCCAGGTCGCCCAGGGCCAGGGTGACGGCCACCGAGTGGGCCAGGATGGCGGGCTGGGCGTTGCGGGTCTCGGTCAGGATCTCGGCCGGGCCCGCGGTCATGATGCCCACCAGGTCGATGCCCACCAGGTCGTTGACCGAGCGCAGGAACTCGGCGGCGGTGCCGCCGGCGGCCAGCAGGTCGGCGGCCATGCCCACGGACTGGGACGCCTGGCCGGGAAAGAGCATGGGGATGCGCGGCATGGGCTCTCCTGGAACGCGGTCCGCTCAGGCGTGCGCCGCGGCGACCTTGGCGGGCAGGTCGGCCAGGACCTGCTCGGACGCCACGCGGACGGCGTTGGTGATGGCCCAGGCGCTGCTGCGGCCGTGGGCGATGATGCTGATGCCGGCCACGCCCAAGAGCACGGCGCCGCCGGTGACCTCGTAGGAGAACTCGCGCTGCAGGTAGCCCAGCACGGGCTTGAACGCGGCGCGCTCCTGGTCGGCCAAGTCGGGGCGCTTGGCCAGGGCGTACAGGAAGCGGGCGATGCCCTCGACCAGCTTCAGGGTGTTG
>DAOPJF010000277.1:0-4347 GCA_035399525.1 Candidatus Krumholzibacteriia bacterium
TGTCATCCCGGTGAACCTGGCCGGCATGATGGACGGCACCGGCACGCCGGCCGTCGAACTGCAGGCCGGCGACACCCTGGTGGTGCCGGCGGCGCGCGACGGCGTGTCGACGGTCCCGGCCACGGACGGCGTTCAGGTCTTCGGCGCGGTGGCGGCGCCCTCGGTGGTCGCCATCAGCGAGCCGACCGAGCTGCTGCAGGTGCTGATGCTGGCGGGGGCGCCCCAGACCACCTCGAACCTGGGCAAGGTGCAGTGGGTGCACCGGGGCAGCGAGGGTCCGGAAGCGGTGCGCGTGGACGTGCGCAGCTGGCTCGAGAACGGCGACCCGGCGGGCAACCCGCTGGTGTACCCCGGCGACACCATCGAGGTCGCCCTGGACAAGCCGAGCTGGGCGCAGCGCAACCTGCCGCTGATCCTGGGCGTGCTGGCCACCACCGCGACGGTGGTCCTGGCCTACGACAACGTCGTCAATCGGAACTGATCGCGCCGGGGAGGGTCGGGTCGTCCGCGGACGGCCCGACCACCTCGTCCCGGAACGCCGCGAAGACCGCCAATCCCACCAGCACCGCCAGCCACAGCGTCGCCACGCGGACGATGAACGCCGCCGCCGCCGCCGTGGGGCCCGCCACCTGCAGCGCCCCCAGCAGCAGGATCAGCACGGCCTCGGTGCCGCCCAGCCCGCCGGGCAGGAACGAGACCGAGCCGGCCAGGGTGGCCGCGGCGTAGATGAAGACGGCGTCGGTGAGCGCCACCTGGGGCGCCAGGGTGCGGCACACCAGCCACAGGCCCGCGCACTCGCAGAACCAGGCCAGCGTGGACACGACCAGGTGCACCAGTCCCGGTCCGGGGGCCAGCAGCGTGCTGGTGGCGGCCAGGGCCTCGTCCAGGGCCACCGCACGCCCTTGCAGGTGGCGGGAGGCTGCGGCCCGCTCGACCAGCCGGCGGCGCAGGGCGGGCTGCCGCACCAGCAGCAGCAGGCCGGCGAACCCGGCGCCGGCGGCCAGCGCGATGTGCAGCCCGTGCCAGGGGCCGTCCCAGGCGGCCAGGCCGACCGCGGCCAGGGCCAGCACCGCCAGGAAGTCGTAGACGCGCTCGGCCAGCACCACGGGCAGCCCCTTCGCCAGGGGCGTGCCGCAGCGGTCGCGCAGGATGGCGGCCTTGAACACCTCGCCCAGCTTGCCCGGCGTGATGACCATGACGTAGGTCGCGAAGTAGACGGCGAACGAGGTCCGCCGGGGCACCCGGATGCGGACCGCCCGCAGGAACGCCTCCCAGCGCAGGTACCGCAGGCCGTAGTTGACCAGGGACAGGCCTGCGACCAGGGCGAAGCCTCCCGGGCCGAACCGGGCCAGGGCGTCGACGATCCCCCGCCAGCCGAAGGCCAGGGCCGCGGCGATCCAGGCGGCGGCCGCCAGTCCGGCGACCAGGAACGCCCTGCGCGTGAAATTGCTCGGCAAATTCATCAAGTGCATGATCCTACAAGCGTTGGGGCGACGGCAGGGCGTGCGGAGGCTACGGGCGAGGCGGCCCTGATGGCGATTATGGCGTCCAATCCGCCAAATGCAAGGTGAAAAAGGGTTTTCCGTGAGGTGCCGGTTAAAATGAGTTAAAACCTCAAGTTTAGGCTTGCGTACCGGGGCCGGCTCGGATAGACTTTGAGGACGTTCAATCCTGATGGCCGAGATGGGGGAGCCTCAGGAGCCTTCTGGAGTGACATCAGCGCCGGTGGGGGAACCGGCCGGGAACTCAACACAGAAGCGCGATCAGCATCTGCGACGCCACCGCTGCGATGCTTGGGACGGTGAGGAACCACCGTCGGGGGGTTTATACCATGGAAGATCGATCCAAGAAATGTTCGGGGGCCGGGGACGGCATTGTCGCGGTCGCGGCGGACGTCCTCGAGTTGGAGTCGCTCGACGTTGCCGTCGAGGCGCCCGAGACTTCGGTGGTGCCGCCGAGCCGCGGCTACCTGACCTTCAAGCGTGCGTTCGACGTCGTCGTCTCGGTCGTGGCGCTCGCGGCGTTCGGCGCGGTGCTGCCGCTGTTGGCCCTGATCATCAAACTCGATTCGCCCGGTCCGGTGTTCTACGCGCAGGAGCGCGTCGGCATCAACCGCCGTCGCCGGCTGGGCAGCCAGGACGGGCAGGAGCGCCGCAAGGTGCTGCAGCCCGGCCGGCCGTTCAAGGTGCTGAAGCTGCGCACCATGCGCACCGACGCCGAGGCCGGCGGTCCCCAGTGGGCCGCGAAGAACGACTGCCGCATCACGCGCGTCGGCAAGTTCCTGCGCAAGACCCGCATCGACGAGCTGCCCCAGTTCGTCAACGTGCTGCGCGGCGAGATGAGCCTGATCGGCCCGCGGCCCGAGCGCCTGGTGTTCGTCCGGCAGCTCGAGCAGGAGATCCCGCACTACCGGGACCGCCTGCTGGTCCTGCCCGGCATCACCGGCCTGGCCCAGGTGATCAACGGCTACGACGACGGCCTGGAGTCGGTGAAGCGCAAGATCGCCCTGGACCGCGAGTACATCAGCCGCGCCGGCCTGCGCCAGGACGGGCGGATCCTGCTCTCGACGGTGGGCGTGGTGCTCAAGGGCGAGGGCGCCCGGTAAGGCGCGAGGTCTCGCGTTTTCCTTGCACCGCGGTGCAAGGGGTTCCATAATCCGCAGGGGCGACCGGCCTGCCGCCGGTCGCTTCTGTTTGGGGACCCTGCCTCGTGCGCCCGCGCCGCGTCACAGGAGCGATGAAGCCCGTCATCCTGGTCATCGACGACGAAGAAGCCATCCGCCTGTTCCTGGAGGCGACCCTCGAGGACCGGGGCTACGACGTGCTGACCGCCGCGTCGGGCCAGGAGGCCCTGGGCGTCATCGCCGGCACCGCGCCGGACCTCGTGCTGCTGGACCTGATGCTGCCGGACATGAGCGGCCTGCAGGTGCTCGAGGAGGTCAAGAAGGCGCTGCCCCACGTGAACGTGCTGATGCTGACGGCCTACAGCGGCGCCGAGACCGCCGTGCGGGCCATGAAGCTCGACGCCTTCGACTACGTGGCCAAGCCCATCGAGCTCGACCGGCTGATGCGCATCGTCGACCGCGCCCTCGAGGCCTCGTCCGGGGCCCGCGAGCGGTACCGCAAGCAGGCGCAGGCCCCGGTGTTCGCCGACGCCGGCGACATGGTGCCCAGCACGGCGCCGCGCATGGTGGCCATCTACCAGACCCTGCACAAGATCGCCGACAGCCACGCGACCACCGTGCTGATCGGCGGCGAGTCGGGCGTGGGCAAGGACGTGCTGGCCGAGCTCATCCACCGCACCAGCCGCCGCGCGGGCGCGCCCTTCGTGGACATCAACTGCGCCGCGCTGCCCGAGGCCCTGCTCGAGAGCGAGCTGTTCGGCCACGAGAAGGGCGCCTTCACCGACGCGTCGCAGCAGAAGACCGGCCTGCTCGAGACCGCCCACGGCGGCACGCTCTTCCTGGACGAGATCGGCGAGATGGGCCTGGCGGTGCAGGTGAAGCTGCTGCGCGTGCTGGAGAAGCGCACCTTCCGGCGGGTGGGCGGCATCAAGGACATCGCCGTGGACGTGCGCGTGGTCGCCGCCACCAACCGCGACCTCAGGGCGCAGGTGCGGGCGGGAACCTTCCGCGAGGACCTGTACTATCGGCTGCAGGTGGTGCAGCTGCACGTGCCGCCGCTGCGGGCGCGCGTCGAGGACATCCTGCCGTTGGCCGAGCACTTCCTGGCGCGGTTCGGCGAGGCCTTCGGCAAGGGCTTCAAGGGCATCGCGCCGGACGCCGCCGCGCTGCTGGCCGGCTACGGCTGGCCCGGCAACATCCGCGAGCTGCGCAACGCCGTCGAGCGCGCCGTGCTGCTGGAGGACGGCCCCGAGCTGACGGCCGCCATGCTGCAGCTGGGGGAGGACGGCGCGGGCGAGGGGCCGGCGCTGGCCCGGGCCCTGGGCCAGGTGCTGGAGGGCGGCCTGCCCGGGGACGGCGTCGACCTGGAGGCCCTGGTGGGCGGCCTGGAGAAGCACCTGGTCGAGCAGGCGCTGATCGCCGCCGGCGGCAACCAGACCCGGGCGGCGAAGCTGCTGAACCTGAACCGCGACCGGTTCCGCTACCGGTTGAAGCAGTACGGCATCGGAGGCGAGGACGCATGAGGATGCGGGCGATGGCAGCGCTGCTGCTGGCGATCCTGGTGGCGGCGCCCGGCGGCTGCGGCGTGTACTCGGCGTCGTCGGGCCGCGTCGACGAGTCGCTCAAGCGGATCGCCGTCCAGTACTTCGACAACCGCACGCCCGAGCCCAACCTGGGCGTCGACCTGGCCGATGCGGTCACCCTGGCGCTGCAGACCGACAACA
>DAOPJF010000278.1:0-4337 GCA_035399525.1 Candidatus Krumholzibacteriia bacterium
GCACCACCACCGCCAGCAGCACCACGAATGCCGCGGCCGCCCCTCCCAGGATGAGCAGGCGCTTCAGCACGATCCTCGGCGACATCGTCAAACCTCCCTGCGGCCGGCCGCCACCAGGCGCCCGCCGCCCAGGACCACGTCCCCCGCGTACAGCACGAGCCCCTGCCCCGGCGCCGCGCCGATGACGGGCTCGGCCAGTTCCACCATCAGGCGGTCGCCCTCGCGCCGCCACGCGTGCACCCGTGCCCCGGCATGGCGATGCCGGATGCGCGCGGTGACCACGACGCCGTCCGCCGCCGGCCCCTGCCCGGGCAGCCCGGGCAACGCGGCCACGAAACCGTCGGCCTCGAGCACGTCGCTCGCCAGCGCGGCCTGCGCACCGACGACAAGGGTGTTGGTCGCCGCGTCCAGGCGCACGACGTACAGCGGCTCGGCCGCCGCCACGCCCAGCCCGCGCCGCTGGCCGACGGTGTAGTGCACCAGCCCCCGGTGCCTGCCCAGCTCGCGGCCGTCCACGTCGACGATGGGACCCTCACCGGTGCCCGGCCCGCCCTGGAACAGGAACGAGCGGTCGTCCTCGGGCACGAAGCAGATCTCCTGGCTGTCGGGCTTGTCGGCCACCGGCAGCCCCAGCGCCCGCGCCGCCGCACGCACCTGGTCCTTGGTGTGGCGGCCGAGCGGGAACACGACGCGCGGCCACAGGTCGGCCCCGATCCGGTGCAGGAAGTACGACTGGTCCTTCGCCGCATCGAGCCCCGTGCACAGCCGCGCGGGCCCGCCGTCGGTCTCGACGCGCGCGTAGTGGCCGGTCGCCACGAAGGCGCAGCCCTGCCGGTCGGCCAGCCGCACCAGCCCGGGGAAGCGCACGGTGCCGTTGCAGTGCAGGCACGGGTTGGGCGTGCGGCCGGCGCGGTACTCGGCCACGAAGGGCTCGATCACCGCGGACCGGAACGCGGTCTCGACGTCGGCCACCCAGTGCGGCGCCCCGAACCGCGCCGCCAGCCGCCGCGCGGCCTCGATGGCGTCGAGCGAGCAGCACGATCGGTCGGTGAACCGGTCATCCCCGCCGTAGCAGAAGTTCTTGAACGTCACGCACTGCACGTCGCAGCCCAGCTCGCGCAGCACCGCCAGGGCGACGGCGCTGTCCACGCCCCCGCTGATGCCGAGCAGGACCCCCGTGCCCGGCGCGAGGCGCCGGCGGAGGTCCTGCCCGATGTCCAGCGGGAAGGTCAATGAGCGGCTCCCTGGGGCGCCGGCGCGTTCATCAGGTCCATGACGATCTTCACGTTCTCGCGCGAGCGGCTGCCGATGTCGCCGTCGGGATCGTACTTGGCCGCCAGCTCCCACTCCTTGAGCGCCTCGCGGTAGATCTTCTGCTCGGCGAACATGATGGCCAGGTTGTAATGGGCCAGGGCGCTCTTCGGATCGTGGTCGAGCACGGCCTGGAACTGCTCGATGGCCTCGGGCAGGCGACGCTGGCGCATGTACACGCCGCCGAGGTTGCAGCGGGCCTTCTCCCCGGTCGAATCGACCGCCACCGCCTGCATGTACATGGCGATGGCCGAGTTCAGCGCGTGGTCCCGGTCCTCGCGCGAGCCGCGCATCTGCGCCCGGTCGTCCCACACCGACCCCATGTTCACCAGGGCCTCGACGAAGGTGCTGTCCTGGCCGATGGCGCGCATGAAGTGCACCTCGGCGCTGTCGAGCAGGGCCTTGGTGCCGGGGGTGTCCCAGCCGCCGGCCGCCGCCGAGTCGGACGCCAGGTCGTAGAAGCGGTTGCCCAGCAGGAAGCTGGCATAGGTCGCGTTGGGCGGGCCGTCGTCCAGGAACGAGCGCAGCGTGTCCTCGAGCACCTGGCCGTCCAGCGCCGACGTGCGCTCGACGAAGCGTTCGAGGGCCGAGGGCTCCACCTGGTCCTTGCAGCCCGCCAGCAGGCAGGCCGCAGCGGCCGCAGCCGCCATCACCGTCGCCATCCGTCGCATGCTGTCCCTTTCTGCGTGCGGATCTACCACCACGCCTCGAGGCCCGTGACCGAGACCGTCAGGCGCCAGAGGGTCGACTCGCGCCCGTTGGTCTGCAGATCGCCGATCCGGCTCCAGGAGAGGGCCACGTCCAGCTGGCCCAGGTTGCTGCGGAACGGAAAGCCCGTGCCCGCGGAGTATGTCCATTCGTCGACCGGCGCACCGCCGACATCGTACGACCAGCGCCGGTAGGCCGCCCCCACGCGGAGCGGCAGGTTGCCCAGTCCGGCCCGCCGCTCGTGCGCCTGCACGCGCTCGAGGCCCGCCGACCAGGCGAACTCGTCCCGCGCCGCGGCCGACCACTCGGCGTTCCCTTCCAGCTTCGAGGACTCGGCCAGCATCACGTCGCCGCCGACCCGCCAGCGCCCGAACAGGCGCATCTCGGCGCCCGCCTGGTACTCCGCCGGCATGGACAGCCGCCACGTGGAGGTCGACCGCTCGACCACGCCCTGCAGGTACTGCTCGTTCTCCACGTCGATGTCGTAGGCCGGCGTGTACGAGGCCGCCAGCCGCAGCCGTCGTCCCGGCTTGAGCAGGACCGAAGCCGTCACGGACGTGCCGCTGAACCGGTTCTCGCGCGACAGGGCGTTCCACTGGTAGAGCGGCGTGTCGAACTCGTCCCACACCAGGTCGGTGATCGCGCCGTGCACCAGGTTGTAGGAACCGCCCAGGGCCAGGCCGCCGATCGGCTCCCAGGCCACGCCCAGAGGCACCGTGAACAGCGAGCCCTCGCGCTCGAAGCGGTGGCCGCCCTCGATCACCTCGCCGAACGCATTCCAGGTCGTGTCGATCCTCGTCTGGAAACTGCTCGAGCGGAAGATCGAGAAGCCGGCCGTCACGGCCAGCCTGCCCTTGGCCACCGGCAGGGCCACGCGCACGTCGGGCGAATAGGTGGTGCTGGTGTGCCGCGTCCCGGTGGCATCCTCGTGGTCGGCGCTCTCGCCGAAGCCGGTGAACTTCACGGCCACGTGGCGCAGCGACGACAGCGAGGCCACGTTCTTGAAGCCCGGGTGCAGCGAATCGCTCTCGGTCAGGCCGAAGCCGCGGGCGACCATGCGCGCGTCGTCGGCGTTCACCCGCTGGCCCAGGTTCTGCTGGGCGAACGGCGTCTGGGCCGCTGCCAGGACCGGCAGCAGCGACACGGCGAGCACGAGGCCCGGGCGCAGGAGACGCTTAATCATGGTCGGCCTCCTGCGGCACGTGGATGCTGTAGCTGATCTGCAGGCGGGGCCGCAGGTCGTCGCCGGCCGACGTCCCGTAGAAACGGAACTCGTTGAAGTAGAAGTCCGGATCGATCGTCAGGTACGGCCACAGGACGAAGACCCCGTCGAAGACGTCCTCGTCCGCGGTCAGCACGAAGCCGCGCAGCCCCTCGTAGGCGCCGTTGACGGCGCGCTGGACCGAGTTCGTGACGTTGAACCCGAGGCTCTGGACCCGGCCGGGCTCGAGGTTGGCCAGGAAGGTGATCGGGTAGACCGCCGCGCCCAGCTCGTCCACCGTCAGGGTCCGCAACGGATCGCCGAATTCGGTCGAGTCCAGTTCGGACACCACCACCGTCTGCAGCGTGCCGAAGCTGCGGGTGGTGTCATTGTGCACGGTCAGGACGGCCCGGTTGATGTACGCGCCCCGCGGCAGCCGGCCCAGGTCGAACCGCAGCGCCGGGTACTGCCGCAGGCCCGTGCGCAGCAGCATGCCGTCCGCCGCATCCGACGGCGGCGGCGAGATCGCGTCGAAGGTCGCGATGTCCGCGCACGACCGGATCAGCACCGTCGTGTCGGGCACCGCCAGGCTGACGACCAGGTTCGGCCCGGGAATCGTGCCGGCGGCCACCGCCGGGATCTCGCCATAGCGCACCAGGTCGCGCGCCGCGAAGCCCACCAGGCCGGAATCGGACTCGGCGCCGGCCGTCAGCAGGAAGCCGACCGTGTCCGCAGCCGCCATCCAGTCCACGAAGTCGGCGTTGTACAGGGGGATCAGCGGCTCGTCGCCCTGTTCCAGGAGGTAGTCGGCGTTCAGCTCGCGCCCGTCGTAGTTCGGCACCGCCCCCGGGAACGCGGTCGAGTCGAAGGGCGCCGCCAGCTCGTGGATGTGGTAGTAGATCTGCGGCACCTGCGCCGAGGTGTCGGCGGCCTGCGTGAAGTGCGTCAGCTTGGTGAGGCTGAACTTCACCGAGCGGATGTTCGACGCCCGGAACAGCGTGTCGGGCAGGTCCTCGTTCACCACGCTGCCGAAGTCGATGTTCACCAGGATGGACGAGTGCGTGCCGTTGCGCCCCCCGAGATACAGCACCTGCTGCCGCGACAGGGGCACGCCGGG
>DAOPJF010000279.1:0-4293 GCA_035399525.1 Candidatus Krumholzibacteriia bacterium
GCTTGTCTCGGGGGATTCGGAGCCCGGCTACGACTATGCCTACGTGACGGCCGTGCGGTCCGGCGGCGACGTCGACCTCTGGACGCAGGACGGCACCTACGGACCGCTGACCGTGGACCTGCAGACGGTCTACCAGCCGGCGGACTACGTCGGCACGGGCGCGAACGAGGTGGCGATCCGGTTCCGCTTCACCAGTGACGGCGGGTGGTCGGACGAGGACTGCTCGTGGCCGACGGCGGGCGCCGTGCGGGTCGACGACGTGGCCATCACCCTGACCAACGGCGCCGGCTACGCCCACGACTTCGAGGACGGCACGCTGGGCGCCTTCCAGGCCCCGCCGCGCCAGGGAGTGGGCGACTTCGCCCACCTGTGGAGCGGGCTGCAGGCCCCGACCGTGTTCTGCCAGGGCCAGCAGAGCAACCTCTCGCCGGTGGTGGCGTTCATCGACGACGGACGCGTCGTGCCGGGCACCGGTGGCACCATGTGCGTCAACCACTGCTACGGGCCCGGCGGGTATGTCGTCAACAACACGGGCGGCCTGGTGGGACCCGAGGGCCACATCCACAACGCGGTCGAGTCGCCGGCCATGCCCTGGCCCGGCCCCGGGTATGCCGGCGGCACCTTGTGGTTCGACGTGTTCCGCGACGAGACCCTCGGCGCGGGCAGCCCCGGCATCTTCTTCACCTGGGGCGTGCGGTCGACCACGAGCGCCGATCCGGCCGACCTGCAGGCGGCGTCCTGGGAGGACCGCAACTTCGTGTACTACGGCAATCCGGCCTGGGTGCGCTTCACCGAGCCGGTGGGCGACCTCATCCCCGAAGATGCCCAGTGGGTGCAGGTGCAGCTCGCGGTCTACGAGCTGGGCTGGGTGTGGGGCTTCGCCGGCACCGACGGGACGCCGGCGCCCTGGTTCGACAACGTGCGCCTGGCCGCCCACGCCCGCTCCGGCGGCCTGACCATGTCGGCGGCGGTGAACCAGCTGCCCCACGACGCGTTTCCCGAGAACGGCGCGATCGACCTCGTGGACCTCGGCGCCAACCACGTGCGCTTCGACACGGGCGAGGACATCTCGCCGCAGTACGACGGCCGCAACGACCCGGGCGACTCGGTGACGATCACCGTGCGGCCGGTCATCGCCGGGAACACGGTCGCCGCGCCGCCGCGCATGCATTGGCGGCTGCAGCCGAACCCCCTGTTCGATCCCTACCGCTCGGCGGGCTTGCCCAACCGCGGCTTCGTCGAGGGGTGGCAGCCCCCGGTGGGCTCCTACACGTGGGCCTTCGACCTGCCCGACACCGGGTTCCTGTTCCCCGGCGACCTGCTGTACTACTACTTCGAGGCCACCGAGAACGTGAACGGCGAGCTGCAGACGACCCTGCTGCCGGCCGACACCACGGGCTTCTCGGACTTCGACGACCCCATGGCCTATCCGCCCATCTACAAGCTGCACGCGCTGCCCACGCTCACCGAGGTGCCGGGGCAGCCCGGCGTGTACGAGCAGCCCGCGGTGCTGTTCTGGGACGACGGCGGCGCGGCCGGCAACCGCGACGAGTGGTACTCGGCCTACGCCAACAACGGGATGATCGCCGGGCAGGACTACGACATCTACTACACCAGCGGGCCCTCGCTGCGGTCGGGCCACGGCCTGGGCGGCCGCGCGACGCTGGCCCAGGTGGCCGGCTACACCGACCTGCTCTACACCAGCGGCGTGCAGGCGTTCACCCTGTCGGACGGGTCATCCATCGATCCCTCCGAGGACGTGCAGCTGCTGACGGCGTGGCTCGCGCTGGGCAACCGCGACCTGCTGCTTGCGGGCGACGACATCGCCGGCGAGCTCAATCGCCTCAGCAGCGTCTCGTTCGCCTTCCTGCACGACTGGATGGGCGTGGACCTGGTCGAGGAGAACGTGCTCGATGTCCTGGACGAACAGACGGCGCCGCTGGTGGTGGTGGACCAGGGCGGCGTGCTGACGAGCCTGGACCGCTGGTCGGCGGCGGCCTCGTGCCTGTCCGCGACGTGGTCGGGCGGCTACTACAACGTGGAGGTGACGACGCAGCTGCGGTATGACGGCGTGGTGCCGCGGTCCGGCGCGGTGCGCCTGGCCGAGTTCACGAGCCCCGACGGCATGGCGGGCGCCTACCCCTTCAGCGCGGCGACGCTGAACGTGCGCGCCGACCATGGCTCGCGGGTGATTTCGCTGCCCTACGACCTGCAGTCGGTGTACACCGACGACGGGGCCAAGGGCGCGGCGATGCCGGCCGCGCGGTCGCGGCTGCTGGGGGACATCCTGCACTACTTCGGCCTGTCGACCGGCGAGCCCTCGGCGGTTCCGGACGCGGGCGTGTTCGCCGCCGACAGCTACCCCAACCCGTTCAACCCGGCCACGACCATCCGCTGGGCGCTGCCCACGGCCGGCGACCTGAGCGTCGAGATCTTCGACGTGCGGGGCCGCCTGGTGCGCACCCTGATCGACGGGGCGGCGCCGGCCGGACCGGGCGCGGCGCGCTGGGACGGCCGCACCGGCGACGGCCGCACGGCGGCGGCGGGCGTGTACTTCTACCGCGTGCGCGCCGGCGGCGACGAGCGCGTGGGCAAGATGGCGCTGATCAAGTAGATTGCCTCGGCCGGCGCGCGCCGCGGACGGGCCCCTGCCCCGGGCCGGACGCGGCGCCGCCGGCCCGTTCAGGCCGGCCGATCACCGCACCGGGAGGCGTCCGCCATGCCGCAGTACATGTATGTCCTGAAGCCCGTCCGTCCGGGCATGCTGGCCGAGGGGCCCACGCCCGCCGAGGAGCGCATCGTCGGCGAGCACTTCGCCCACCTGCAGGCGCTGGTGGCGCGCGGCGTCGTGCACCTGGCGGCGCGCACCCTGACCACCGGGCCCGAGACCATGGGCATCTGCATCCTGACGGCGGCGGACGAGGCGGCGGCTCGGGGGTACGTGCAGTCGGATCCGGCGGTGGCCGAGAACGTGATGACGGCCGAGCTGTTCCCCTGCCGCGTGGCGCTCTGGGGACGCGAGCCCGCCTAGGTCCTGGAATCTAGCGCCGGCCCATCACCCCGGCGGCGATGCGCCGCGCCTCGTCGGCCGTGAAGCGGCCGGTGACCAGGGCCCTGCCCTCGGTGATCGTGGCGCGGATCTCCGGCGCGGCCACCAGCTTCCCCTCGATGAACATCCCCAGCCGCTCACCCTTGTGGGCCATCGTCAGCTCGGCGAGGCGGTCGCGGCCGTCGGGGGTCATGGTGATGTCCACGAACCACGTGTCGCCCTCGCCCGGGCGGGCGGTGGCGGCGCCGAACGAGTCCTGGTCCAGCAGCACCTCGGGGGCGGCGAACCAGGCCTGGCCCTCGGCATCGACGACCCGCGTCGAGCCCGGCAGCGAGTCGGTCGCGACGATGCGGAACGCCGCCGCCACCGGCGGTTGCGCGACCGCGGCGCCGGCGGCCAGCAGCAGGGCCGCGGCCAGCAGGGCGGGCGCCCGGTTCACGACTGCTTCTCCGGCTCGTCGTAGAAGTCGATCAGGTCGATGGGCATGACCACCGTCGTGGCGATGTTGCTCATGTGCGCGGCGATGCGCTTGAAGAACCGCAGCGTCAGCACGATGCACACGGCGTCCTGGGTGCGCATGTCGCTGGTGGTGATGGCGCGGATGGCGGCCTCGTAGGCGCGGCCCTGGGCGCGCGCCGTCTGGATGACCTCGCCCGCCACCTCGCCGTTGCTCTCGGCGAAGGCCTTGCGCGTCTTGGCGTGGATCTCCTTGAGCGCGGCCGCCGGCGCGGCGAGGTGCTTCCGGTACAGCTCGAGGTCGGGCTGCGCCGGCATCATGGCCCGGATCTCGTGCAGGTTCTTGGCGTAGTCGCCCAGGCGCTCGGCGTCCTTCACCACGTTCATGAAGATCAGGGCCGACGGCACGTCCGCCGTGCCGCTGGCGGCGGCCAGGCGCGAGACCACGCGGCGGCGGATCTTGCGCTCGAGCTTGTTGATGCGCTTGTCGCGCTCGTAGATGCGGTCCTGGACGTCCTCGTCGGGCGCGCCCTCGATGACGACGGACGTGGCGTAGGCGAACATCTTGCCGCTGATGTCGAGCATCTCGCTGATCTTCTCCACCAGCTCGTTGCTCCAGTTGTCGGCGCGGAAGAGGTCGAGGATCGAACCGAACTTCATGTCTTTCTCCCGGCGGCTAGAGGCCGCGGATGACCCTGTCCACCAGCACGAACAGCAGCGGCAGGACGAAGAACACGCCAAGCATGTACACGAACGCGAACCACCGGCGGCGCACCGTCTGCAGGGCG
>DAOPJF010000280.1:0-4288 GCA_035399525.1 Candidatus Krumholzibacteriia bacterium
GTCAAGACCGTGTGGACCTCGGTGTTGGCCCGTCTCCACGAAGGCCAGCTGCGCTCGTACGCCGGCCGGTCGAAGCTGAGCACCTGGCTGGTGGTCGTGGCCCGCAGCGCCGCCATCGACCACGTGCGCGCCCGGCGCGGCCGGACCCATCGTCCCGACAGCTGGGAATCGCTGTCCCCGCGGCAGCAGCAGGTGTACCGCATGCTGTTCGTGCAGGGCCGCACGCCCGACGAGGCGCGCCATGCCCTGCTGGCCGAGGGTGCCCTCGAGGCGGGCGAGAGCCTGGCCGAGATCGTGGCCGGGCTCGAGGAGATCGTCGGCGAACGGGCGTTGCAGCGCATGGCCTGGAACGCCGAGGCCTCCAGCGTCGGCGCGGTCTCGGGTCGGCTGCTCGAGTACCTCGACCACGCGGTGCGGGAGGCCGCCGCCCAGGGCGAGGCCCTCAGCCCCGAGCGCCGGCTGCACCAGGAGCAGGCACGGCGCACGGTCGAGCGCGTGCGCTCGGCGATGCAGGCTCTGCCCGAGCTCGAGCGGCGGGCCCTCGAGCTGCGGTTCGACCAGGGCCTGCAGGCCGAGTCCATCGGTCGCGAACTGGGCATCCCCCGGCGGCGCGAGGTCTACACCCTGCTCGACCGGGCGCTGCGCAATGTTCGCAAGTTGATGGGAATCAACATTTTGCTGATCATCTGGTCGATCGGCGAAAAAATTCGGTAATTTCCGGACGGCACTCGTCCAATGCTACCCGCGCGGGGCGAAGGACGCCGGCGGCGGATCAGGAGACGGCATGAACGAAGCGTGGCGACACCTGGAGGCGAACGAGCTCGCCCTGCTCGCGGAGCGGGGCAGCGACCAGGCCGAACCCGAGGTCCTGACCCACCTGGCCACCTGCGCGGCCTGCCTCGAGGCCTATGCCGAGGCCGTGCGGGTCGTCGACGCGGACCTGGCCGGGGCAGCGCCTGCGGCCGCGTCGGCGCCCCTGCTGCAGCTCGTACCCCGCCGTCGCCGAAGGGGGATGGCCGCCTGGGCAACCGGCGGTCTGGCGACGGCGGCGGTGCTGCTGCTGCTGGTGCTCGTGCCCGCGCGGGACGGCGGCGTCTTCGATCCGCGGCCCGTGCTGCAGGCCCAACTGGCCGCGCTGTCGTCCGACGGCCTGCTGCTGCCGGGCGTCGAACACCTGGAGGACGGCACGGCGGCGCGCTACCGCGACGGTGCGGGCTCGTCCGACGTCGAGGCGCTGCTCGACCCCCTGGCCCGCCGCTACGACGCCGATCCCGGCGATGCCGACGCCGCCTACTGGCTGGGCGCGGGCTACCTCGCGTCGGGCCGGCTGAACTACGCCGACGACCTGCTGCGCCGCGCGCTGCAGCGGCACCCCGACGACGGCGGCCTGCGCCGCCTCGAGGCCGCGACCGCCTACCGGCTGAACGAGCTGGACCGCGCCGAGCAGATCCTGCGCGAGCTGCGCGACCACGATGCCGGCGCCGCCGACGTGCGCTTCAACCTGGCGCTGATCGCGGTGGAACGCGGCCGTCCCGAAGAGGCGCGCGCCGCGCTGCCGGGGCTGGCGGCCGACGCCGCGCACCCGGCGGTGCAGGCAAGGGCCCGCGCGCTGCTGGCGGACCTCGACCGCTAGCCCAGCCGCAACGCCGCCGCCAGGGTGCGCCGCACGCGGTGCCCGAAGCTGCGGCGTTCGCGCAGCAGCTCCTGCAGTGCGGGCACGGCCGCCTTTCCCGCCTCGTAGCCGCGGTCGCGGGCCACGCTGCCGTTGGCGAAATCGGCCCAGTGGTAGTCGGTGACCTCCGGGCGGATGACGAAGTCGGCGGTGGCCACCACGTACTCGTTCAGCCGCTGGCGCGCGATGGTGTTCGAGCGCAGGATCATGTCCAGGCCCGTGCTGAAGTGCGTGTCCTCGAAGGCGGGGATGTCCACGGCGACCACCAGTTCGGCGCCCAGGTCGCGCACCGCCTCGACGGGACAACGGTACGGTCCGCCGCCGTCGCAGATCACCTGGGGGCCGCGGCGCAGGGGCGGGAACACGCCGGGGATGGCGCTGCTGGCGTAGACGCCGTCGACGAGCGCACCCTCGCGGAAGACCACGCGCTCGCCCGAGACCAGGTCCAGGGCCACGGCGGCGAAGGGGATCTTCAGGTCGGCGAAGCTGCCGGGGCCGAACATCGTGGCCAGGGGGCCGCGCAGCTTGTCCTCGTCCTGTTGCCACGGCCGGGTCACGGTCTTCACGGCGATCATCTTGCGCTGCATGAAGTCGAAGATGCCCGCGATGCGGCCGAGGTGCTCGCGGTCGTGGTTCTCGCTCCGCGGCACGAACGGGGCCCAGTACGAGGCGAACTCCTCGTCGTCCACGTAGGCCTGCAGGCGCCGCCACACGCGGGCCGGGTCGGGATCCTGGGCGTACAGGCCGCCGACGATGGCGCCCATGCTCGTGCCCGCCACCCGGTCGGGCCGGATGCCGGCCTCCTCGAGCGCCGCCAGCACGCCGGCGTGGGCCAGCCCGCGGGCGCCGCCGCTGCCCAGGGCGAGGCCGACGATGGGGTATTCCGCCATGGATCCGTCCTTTCCGCGGCCGCGCCGCGGTGCCGACAATAGCACCCGCCCCGCGGGGGTCCAACCCGACTTTGACGCCGCGCATCCGCCTGCCTACCCTTGGGGCATCGCAGGCCGCACGGGAGTGCGGCCGGACCATCGACCGACTGGATTCCCCGGAGTACCCGCGCCATGTCCGACGAAGCCGCCCGCACGCCCCTGGAGTCGCCGTTCCTGATCGAGCGCCTCATGCGCCACGCCCTCCTGCAGGAGGAGGCGGTGTACGGTTCGGAGGACGAGTTCCGCGACGCCGTGGCCGCCGAGGCCGACTCCGGCCTGCACACCCGGCGCATGGCCCACCTGCAGACCGACCCGCGCGAGATGGCGCAGGAGCTGGCCTTCCAGTCGTACGAGGCCGAGGACGCCGACGAGGCCCTGGCCCTGGCCGAGCGCGCCCTGGAGATCGACGACCACTGCGTCGACGCCCTGTGCATGCGCGCCTTCCTGGCCTGCGAGGACACGGGCGAGCTGATCGGCGAGCTCGAGCACGCCGCCACCACCGGCGAGAAGCGCCTGGGCGAGGAGTTCTTCGCCGAGTACATGGGCGACTTCTGGCCCATGGTCGAGGCGCGTCCTTACCTGCGCACGGTCAAGCACCTGGCCGAGGTGCTGTGGTCGGCCGGCCGCCGCTTCGACGCCGTGGCCAACTACGAGAACCTCATCGACCTCGATCCCGCCGACCACATGGGCAACGCGGCGCTGCTGCTGGGCTGCTACCTGGCCATGGGCGAGGTGCAGCGCTCGTGGGACCTGCTCGAGGACATCGACGATGACGACAGCACCATCTACGCCTGGGCCTGGGTGCTGCTGCACCTGATGGTCGAGGACGAGGAGGGCGCCCGCGAGGCCCTGGACCGCGCGCTGGCCGCCAACCCGTACGTCGCGCCCTGGCTGGCGGGCGTCGGCGATCCCGGCGAGCGCGAGGTGCCGGTCGCGGCGCGCATCCTGCGCGGCAGCGAGGACGAGGCCCTGATCACGCTCGACATCCTGGGCGAGGGCTGGGACTGCGATCCCGAGGCCCGCTGGTGGCTGCACGACGTGCTCGTGGAGATGGGCTACGTCGAGGACGACGAGGACGACGACGACCCCGACGAGGCCCCCCGTCCGCGCTCGGTGAACTGAGGTCCGGGACCGGGATCAGTCCGTTTCGGCCCGGTCAAGCGCCGGTGCGGCGGCCGCGGTCGGCTGCCGGGGCAGGTCCGGCGGTTCGGGCGGCAGCAGGATCGTGAACGTCGTTCCCTGCCCGGGTCCGCTCTGCACCTCGAGGGTGCCGCCGTGGTCGGTGATCACCTTGCGCGCCGTGGCCAGCCCCAGGCCCGTGCCTCCCGCACCCTGCCGCGTCGTGAAGTAGGGCTCGAAGATGTGGTCCACCACGTCCGGCTCGATGCCCGGGCCCGTGTCCGCCACGGTGATGCGCAGGCGGGCCGCGGGCGTGTTCCAGTCCACCGCCGCTGCCGCCAGCGTCAGCCTGCCGCCGGCCTCGCCCATTGCCTGCAGGGCGTTGCGCCCCAGGTTCAGCAGCGCCCGGTGCAGCCGGGTCTCGTCCGCGAGGATCCGGGGCAGGCCCGGCGCCGTGTCGATCTTCAGCGCCACGTGCGGGGCCGCGGCGGGCGCCAGTTGCGCCGCCACCTCTCCCAGCAGGGCTGGCGGATCGATGAACTGCGGATCGAGGCGCCGCCGGCCGCTG
>DAOPJF010000281.1:0-4272 GCA_035399525.1 Candidatus Krumholzibacteriia bacterium
ACGCTGGCCGACCTGCTGGTCACCATGCGCGAGGCCGGGGACGGGCGCCTGCAGCAGCTGGTCGAGTTCGAACGGGGCGAGTAACCGGGTTTCCGATGCCTTCGACGGCCCCCCGCGCGGGGGCCGTTTTTTTTTCGACAACCGCCGTTGACGGCGGCCCCGGGCCTCACCACATTGGAACCGGAACCCGCGCCGGTTCCGGCACATCGGTGGCGTCGTCCGGGAGCCTGGACGCGCCGCCCCCACACCCGCAGCAAGGATCCGCCATGGACTTCACCGCCAGCCTGCGCCGCAAGGCCGCCGCCCTGAAGAAGACCATCGTCCTGCCCGAGGCCGGCGACGAGCGCATGCTCAGGGCCGCCGGGCGCATCCGCGACGAGGGCTTCGCCGCGGTGGTGCTGCTGGGCGGCCAGGCGGACATCGAGGCGCGCCTGCGCGGCCTGGGCGTCGAGCCGGTCGGCATCACGATCATCGACCCGGCCCGCTCGACCTACCGGGCCGAGTACGTGCGGTTGCTGGTGGAGAAGCGGCGGCACAAGGGCATGACCGAGGACGAGGCGGCCCGCACCCTCGAGGACCCGCTGTTCTTCGGCGCCATGCTGGTGGCCCAGGGCGTGGCCGACGGCATGGTGGCCGGCGCCGTCAACAGCACGGGCAACGTGCTGCGCGCGGGCTTCCAGATCGTGGGCACGAAGCCGGGCACGTCCATCGTCTCGAGCTGCTTCGTGATGGTCAAGCCCGAGTGGGAGTTCGGCGAGAACGGCATGCTGGTGTTCGGCGACTGCGCGGTGAACCCGCAGCCGGACGCTGCCCAGCTCGCGGACATCGCCATCGCCACGGCCGACACCGCGCGCGCGCTGTGCGGCTTCGAGCCGCGGGTGGCCATGCTCAGCTACTCGACCATGCAGAGCGGCAGCGGCCCGGACGTGGACAAGGTCGCCGAGGCCACGCGCCTGGTGCGCGAGAAGGCGCCCGGGCTGCAGGTCGACGGCCCGCTGCAGCTGGACGCGGCCATCGTCGCGAAGATCGGCGCCAGCAAGGCGCCGGGCAGCGCGGTCGCGGGCAAGGCGAACGTACTGATCTTCCCGGACCTGGACGCCGGCAACATCGGCTACAAGGCCGTGCAGCGCCTGGCCGGCGCCGAGGCCGTGGGCCCGGTGCTGCAGGGCATGGCCAAGGGCGTGAACGATCTTTCCCGCGGCTGCAGCGTCGACGACATCGTCAACGTCGCGGCCATCACCGCCCTGCAGAGCGCCTAGGCCCCGGGAGAACAGGCGACCGATGCGCAACGTCCTGGTCATCAACTGCGGCAGCAGCTCGCTGAAGTACCAGCTGCTGGACATGGCCGACGAACGGCTGCTGGCCAAGGGCCTGGTCGAGCGGATCGGCCTGGCCGCCGGCATCCACGCCTGCACCGCGCCGGGGCGCGACGAGTTCCGCGAGGAGCTGCCGATTCCCGATCACGCGCGCGCCTTCGAGCTGGTGCTGGCGGCGCTGACGAGCCCCGGCCACGGCGTGATCGCCTCGATGGACGCGGTCAACGCCGTCGGCCACCGCGTGGTGCACGCGGGCGAGAAGTACTCGGGCTCGGTGATCATCGACGACGACGTGATCGAGGCGCTGCGCGAGTGCGTCCCGCTGGCGCCCCTGCACAACCCGGCCAACATCACCGGCATCGAGGCCGCCATGAAGGTGATGCCGGGCGTGCCGCAGGTGGGCGTGTTCGACACGGCCTTCCACCAGACCATGCCGGACCGGGCGTACATCTACCCCATCCCCTACCACCTGTACACCGACTACCAGATCCGGCGCTACGGTTTCCACGGCACCAGCCACCGCTACGTGACCCTGCGTGCGTCGCAGATCCTCGAGCGCGACGTGAAGGACCTGAACTTCATCACCTGCCACCTGGGCAACGGCGCCTCGGTGGCCGCGGTCAAGGGCGGGCGTTCCATCGACACCAGCATGGGCCTGACGCCGCTCGAGGGCCTGATGATGGGCACGCGCAGCGGCGACATCGACCCGTCGATCGTGGGCTACCTCACGCGCCGCCTGGACATGAGCCTGGCCGACGTCGAGAAGATGCTGAACAAGGAGAGCGGGATGCTGGGCATCTCGGGCATCAGCAGCGACCTGCGCGACGTCGAGCAGGCCTACGCCCGCGGCAACGACCGCGCGCGGCTGGCGCTGGAGGTGTACGGGTACCACATCCGCAAGTACATCGGGGCCTACGCGGTGGCGCTGGGCCGGGTCGACGCCATCATCTTCACCGCCGGCGTCGGCGAGCACGCGTCGCTGGTACGCGAGTGGGCCTGCAAGGGCATGGACGCCATCGGCGCCGTGCTCGACCCGTTCAAGAACGCCACCCGCCACGACGAGGCCATCATCAGCAAGGCCTCGTCGCGCGTGAAGATCATGATCGTGCCCACCAACGAGGAATTGATGATCGCGCGGGACACGCGCGACCTCGTCTTCGCCTGACCTGCCGCCTGACCTGCCGCCGGACCTACTGCCGGACCTGGAACTCGACCCAGCGGCCCATGGCGCCCAGCCCCTCGTCCCCGGGCCCGAAAGCCATCACGCCCCAGGCGTGGGCGCCCACCGGCAGGACGGCGTCGCCTTCCGGCCGCCACGCCGGTTCGGCGGTCCGGACCGGATCGCTGCCGTCCAAGCTGATCGTATAGGAAGTCGCGCCCGGCACCGGCGACCAGGCGAAGGAGACGGGCGTGTCGGCCCGCAGCACGGCACCGTCGGCCGGCGTCCAGGCGTCGATCTCCCAGACCACGGCGTAGTCGCCGGCGTCGACGTCCTGGCCGGGCGCGACGGTGCGCGGCGTGTTGGCGGCCTGGTCGTAGAACCAGGCCTGGTCGCCGGGACCGTAGCCGGGCACCAGCACGTAGCGGCCGGCGGGCAGGTCGGCGAACACGAAGCGGCCCTCGGCATCGGTCCGCGCCGTCAGGCCGACGGCGCCCGGCCCCGCCTTTGCGTAGGTCTCGGCCCAGCCCAGGGCCACCACCAGGTCCTGGACCGCGGCGCCCGCCCGCAGCACGCGGCCGCGCAGCGTGCCGGTGCTGTCGGGGTCCAGGGGCTCGAGCGCGATGGTCGCGCCGGTGATCGCGTCGATCGCCTCGCCCGGGGCCGGCTCGTAGCGCCACAGGCGCGGCCGGTAACCGACCCGCGTGGCCACGATCGGCGTGACCTGCTGCACCTCGCCGGGCCTGAGCTCGAGGAACAGGATGCCCGCCAGCGCGAACGCGCCGTCGACCAGGGTGACGTCGTCACCGGGACCCGTGCCGCCAGCCGCGCCCAGGGGATAGATGTTGGTGCTGACGAAGGCGCACTCGAGGGGGTCGCCCGAGACGGCGTCCACCACCGTGCCGGCGATGGTGCTGCCGCGCGGCATGGCCGCAGGCACGACGCGCACGAGCGCCGGCGGCGGCGCCGGCGACGTCTTGGGCGCCAGCAGGCCCGGGTCCGTCGCCGCGGAACCGTACTTCGACGCCCCGCCGAACAGGAACGGCTCGCCGAACGGCCGCCAGTCCACGCCGCCGAACACCAGCACCTGCGGCGCGGCCGGCCACGAGCCCTGGAATGTGACCGCAGTCTGTCCGTCGGTGCGTAGCGGCGGCGCGATCGGCCGGTTGGAGGCACCGTCCATCACCACGACCTTGATGCCCGCCACGCGGGCATCGGTGTCGGCGGCGCGCACCTCGACCTGCACGCCCCCGCCGACCGGCGGCGGTTCGTCGACGCAGCCGGCCAGCCAGGCGGCCCCGGCCACGGCAAGCGCCGCCAGGCGGATGGCCCCCGCCCGCCGCACGCCTAGTAGGCCGCGGCGGCGCGCCGCAGGAAGTGGAACGACCCGCGCATGACCACCGCGCCGGTGGCCGCCAGCTCGACATCCGTGACCATGCCGCCTTCCTTGGTGACGGTCAGCTCGGCCCGCGTGGGCCGGCCCAGGGCGTGTCCCTGCTCGGTGACGACCTTCACCCGGCCCGTGCCCGGCACGATGCCGTGGGCCACGAGCCACGCCGCCGCCGCGCCCAGCGAGGTGCCGCTGGCGCGGTCCTCGTCGGCGCCCACCCGCGGGTGGAAGAAGCGGCAGTGGACGTCGGCGTCGGCATGCACCGTCTCGGGGCAGACCAGGGTGATGCCGCCCACGCCGCGCAGGTCGGTCAGGCGGCCGATGGCCTCGATGTCGTGGAACGCGCCGCGCATCACGTCGCGGTCGGCGATGGGCACGACGATCTGGTCGAAGCCGCAGCTGACCCG
>DAOPJF010000282.1:0-4272 GCA_035399525.1 Candidatus Krumholzibacteriia bacterium
GTCTCGGTCGTGTACATCGCCCGGGTCACGGGCCCGGCGCCCGAGGCCAGGGGCGGCGACGACGCCGCGGCGGCAGCCTGGCATCCGATCGACCGCCTGCCGCCCCTCGCCTTCGACCACGGCCTGATCGTGGCCGAGGCCCTGCGCACGCTGGATCCTGCCTGAGCGCCGGCCGCCCGGGCCGCGCCTTCACCCATCAAGGAGAATGAACGACGTGAGCAGTCCGCTGACCCCCGAGGTCGTCGCCGAGGCCCTGAAGGACGTGAAGGTCCCGGGCACGAAGGTCGACGTGCTGAAGATCAACCTCATCGGCGAGATCAAGGTCTCCGGCGGCGCCGTCGCCGTGACGGTGGTGCGCACCTCCGAGAAGGAGGAGACCATCGCCGCCGTGCGCGAGGGCGTGGCCGAGCGCGTGGCCCGCATCCCCGGCGTGATGTCGGTGGACGTGTCCATCGACGACCGCTCCGCGCCCCGCAAGGCCCCGCGCGGCCCGCACGGCCAGTCGCCCGATCCGTTCGCCGACCGCAAGCGGCTGCCGGGCGTCAGGCGCGTGGTGGCCGTGGCCAGCGCCAAGGGCGGCGTGGGCAAGTCGTCCGTCGCGGTGAACCTGGCTCTGGCCCTGCGCGACCGCGGGCACCAGGTGGGCATCCTCGACGCCGACGTGTACGGCCCGAGCCTGCCCACCATGCTGGGCGTCAGCCAGGGCCCGGAGATCACCCAGGACAAGAAGATCCACCCGGTGAAGCACCGCGGGCTGCAGGTCATCAGCATGGGCCTGCTGATGGCGCCCGACCAGCCGGTGATCTGGCGCGGGCCGCTGGTGTTCTCGGCCATCCGGCAGTTCCTGAAGGACGTGCAGTGGGACGGCCTGGACTACCTGGTGGTGGACATGCCCCCGGGCACCGGCGATGCGCAGCTGACGCTGGTGCAGCAGGTGCCGCTGTCGGGCGTCGTGATGGTGACCACGCCGCAGGAGGTGGCGCTGGCCGACGTGCGCCGCGGCATCCGCATGTTCCGCGAGGTCGACGTGCCGGTGCTGGGCGTGGTGGAGAACATGAGCTTCTTCGTCTGCCCCGAGACCGGCAAGTCGTACGACATCTTCGGGCAGGGCGGCGGCGGGCGCGTGGCCCAGGAGTACGGGCTGCCGCTGCTGGCGCAGATCCCCATCGACCCGGCCATCCGCGAGGGCGGCGACAGCGGCAGGCCGGCGGTCGAGCACGAGGGTTCGCGGGTGCGCGAGGCCTTCCTGGCCCTGGCCGACCGGGTCGACGAGCTGGCGGTGACGCCGGCCTGAGCCGGCGCGGGGCGGCGCTACCCGGCGTAGCCCAGGTCCTTCAGGCGGCGGCGGACCGTATCGTCCAGATCGGTCCAGCCGCCGCCGTCGTTCAGCCCCGAGGCGCCGCAGCCGCTCTGCCGCCAGGCCTCGAGCACGCTCGCGAGCGCCTCGACCACCGCGGGCTCGTCGGCGGTGCGGTCGCGGGTCTCGCCGGGGTCGGTGTCCAGGTCGTACAGCCCCAGCGGCGTCCCGTCGCGGCGGGCGATCAGCTTCCACTGCCGCGCGCGCACCATCACCAGGTCGGGACCGTAGGCGATGGCCTCGGCCAGGACCGGGTCGTCGCCTGCGGCCAGGTCGGCGCGCGAGCGGCCCGTCAGGCAGCGGCCCAGCGGCCCGGGGGGCGCCGCTCGGCCGCCGGTCGGGGCGAATGGGCCCTGGCCCAGCCAGTCCGCCAGGGTCGGCGCCAGGTCCAGAAGCGACACCGGGGCGGACACGCGCCGGCCTTCCGGCACGCCCGGACCCCAGGCCAGCCAGGGCACGTGCAGCAGCTCCTGGAAATGGGTGTGGCCGTGGCCGATACCGGCGATGCCGCGGGGGTCGTGGGCCCAGCGGCGGCCTTCTTCAGCATGCTCGAGGAATTCCTCGCCATGGTCGCTGAAAACCGAGACCATGGTGCGATCTTCAATGCACCATGTCGCCATTTTGTCTTGCATTGCGCCAATCGCCCGGTCGACCTGCCGCACGGTGGCGGCGTAGATGGCCTTCTTCGCCGCGAGGGCTCCCCGGGCGGGGGCGTCCAGGGGCCGCGGGCAGCGGCCCAGGTGGGGCAGGGGCGCCTCGCCCCAGCGGGCCATGGCCAGGAGGCCGGCGGCGGACAGGTCGGCGCCGGCGGCGCGCGCCTCGTCCAGGAACGGGGCCAGGTCCTCGTCCGGCGGGGTGGTGGGCTCGTGGGGGTCGTTCAGCAGCACGAAGCAGAAGAACGGACGGTCGCCGTGGCGGCGGATCCAGTCCAGCGCGGCGGCAGTCACGTCCTCGGCCGGCAGGTTCAGGTAGCGGTGCTCGCCGAAGGTCTCGGCCAGCCCGAAGGCGAAGAACGGGTTCGAGTAGAACGCGGCGGTGCGGTAGCCGCGGGCCCCCAGGTGCGCCGCCAGCGTCACGACCTGTGGGTCGAGGCGGCGCGGCGGCTGGGTGTCCATGTTGCGCTCGGGACCCGGCAGGTAGGCGCCGTGCAGGCCGGGCATCAGGCCGGTGAGCGCGCTCGAGAACGAGGGCAGGGTCCAGGGCGCGGCTGCGGTCACGTCGGCGAACACGGTGCCGCCCGCGGCCAGGCGGTCCAGGCGGGGCGACACGGGACCAGGATGGCCGCCGCAGCCCAGCGCGTCGGCGCGCAGCGTGTCCACGCCCACCAGCAGCAGGTTGGGCGGTCCGGAGCGGCCGGGCACGAGCCGCGTCGGGCGCAGGGGCCGCAACGCGGCGCGCCGGCAGCGCTCGAGGCGGGCCCGCCAGCGGACCTTGCGCAGCAGGGGCGAGAAAGGATCGCGGCTCATCGTTCTCCGTGATTCGCAGCCGTTCGGGGCGGTCGGCTGGACACCGGGCCGCCTGCTCGTTACCATGGTCGCCATGAAACTGCTGGACTATACAACAACCGGCGGCTTCCTGCCCCACCTCAAGTGCGCCACCGTCGAGGACGCGGTGCGGCGCCTCGTCGGCGTGCTCGCCGATGCCGGCGAGGTGCGCGATGCGGCCGGTGTCGTGGCCGAGGTCATGCGCCGCGAGGCCGAGGGCAGCACCGCCATCGGCGGCGGGCTCGTGATCCCGCATGCGCGCCACGCCGCGGTGCCCGAGGTGCGCGTGGCCGTGGCCACCCTGGCCGCGCCCCTGGACGTGCCCTCGGAGGATGGGCAGCCGGTGGACGTGGTCATCCTGCTGGTGGGCCCGGACGGTGATCCCCGGCAGATGCTGCGGGTGCTCGCCCGCCTGGCCCGCGCGGTGAAATCCGGCGACTACATCGACGGGCTGCGCCGCGCCGTCGAGGCCCCCGCCCTGCGCGACGCCTTCGCCCGCGCGCTCTGACCCGGGCGCAAGAATTCACCAAGAATTTATGCAGATTAATGACTTGCTCCGCGGGTCCGCGCGGCGCTATGTTTCGCCCCACCCCGCGACGGATGCCCTGCCGCTCCGCCCTTGCGTGTCGTTCCCCTGAAGGGAGAGACCTCCGATGACCAGACTTCGCCGGCCGGCGGCCCGCCTGCGGGCCTTTCCGCTTCTCCCGGCCCTCGTGCTCCTGGCCCTGTCCGCGGCGCAGCCCGCGGCGGCCCAGGTCGCCGACCACCTGCTGATCAGCGAGATCGTCACCACGGTCAACCGCGTCGGCGCGCGTTTCATCGAGATCGTCAACCCGACGGCCTCGGACGTTCCGCTCGAGAACGTGTACCTGACCAACGGCACGTTCGCGTCCAACGACGCGGGCTACTGGCGCCTGCTCGAGAGCGACGCCTCCAGCCTGACCGCGGGCGGCGGCACGGGCGGCTACTTCCACGGCCGCTTCCCCGACGGCGCCGTGATCGCGGCGGGCGACACCATCAACGTGTCGGTCACCGGCAGCAGCGTGTACCTGGCGGCCTATGGGCACCTGCCCGACTACGAGGTGTTCGAGGAGGGTTCGGTCGCCGACACCGTGCCCGAGCTGGTGGAAGCCTGCCCCGGCTCGATCAACGCGGGCACCCTCGCCGGCGGCACCAACGCGGTGACCATCAGCGCGGTGGCCGGCAGCGTCGTCATGTACCGCTGGAACGGCACCGACACGGTGGTGCAGGACCTGGACTACGCCCACTGGGGCACCAACCAGGCCTACCGCGTGGACAAGACCGGTTACGCGACCTACCTGGCCGACACGACGCCCAGCGCCCAGGTGGCCCTGCCGGGCACCGCGGGCGACGGCAAGTCGTACCAGAGGCTCAGCTTCTCCGAGGGCGCCGAGGCCACGCCGGGCAACG
>DAOPJF010000283.1:0-4262 GCA_035399525.1 Candidatus Krumholzibacteriia bacterium
CTTCGCCGGACGCCAGGTGGCGACCGGCGACCTGCAGGAAGCGGCCCGCCGCGCCCTGCAGCCCCTGGTGCCGGCGCCCCTGGCCGGAGCTCCCGCACCGTGGTTCGAGCTCGATCTGCCGGCGCGCGACCTGCCGACGGCCCGGGACACGTGGCAGATCCTGGTGCAGCGCACCCAGCCCCTGGAGCCGGGCCGCAACGCCGTGCGCTTCCTGCTGGACGACGGCGGGCAGCGCAGCGCGTTCCCCGGCACCGTGATCCTGCACGCCTACGACGAGATCGCCACCGCCCGCCTGCCCATCGACCGGGACATGCCCCTGGACGCCGGCCTGTTCACCTGGCAGTGGCAGGACCTGGCCACGGCGCCCCAGGGCGCCGCCGTCGGACGGGCGGCGCTGGCGGGCGCCAGCGCGGGGCGCACCCTGGCCGCCGGCGACCTGCTGCGGACCAGCGACCTGCGGGAGACGCCCCTGATCCGCGCCGGCGACCCGGTGGACCTCACCGTCACCCGGGGCGGCGTGGCCATCACCCTCCGGTGCACGGCCCGCCAGGCCGGCACCCTCGGGCAGACGATTCCCGTGCGCAACGAACTGAACGGCCAGCTGGTCAACGCCCGCGTGGCGGGGCCGGGCCTCGTGGAATGGAGAAGGTAGCCATGCGCAAGCTCCGTATCGTCGCCATCGCGGTGATCCTGCTGGCCGGGGCCGTCGCCCGGGCCGAGGGGCCGCTGGTCGACTTCAGCAGCGGCCAGTCGATGATCACCAACGTCAAGGGGCACCGCGTGGGCGACCTCGTGACGATCATCATCACCGAGAACGCCACCGCCAACGCCACCAGCAAGACCAAGGCGGACAACAAGAGCGAGGCCTCGGGCGGGCCCGGCCTGGGCTTCCTGGACTTCATCAAGCCCTGGGGCCTGGACGTGGAGAACAAGTACCAGGGCGACGGCTCGACCCAGCGCGGCGGCTCGCTGCGCGCCGAGATCACCGCGCGCATCGTCGAGGTGCTGCACAACGGCGACTTCCGCCTCGAGGGGTCGCGCATGGTGAACATCAACGGCGAGAAGCAGCTCATCGAGATCACGGGCGTGTGCCGCGGCCGGGACATCGGCGCCGACAACACGATCCTCAGCACCTTCATCTCCGACGCCCAGATCGCCTACAACGGCTCGGGCGTGGTCACGGACTCCGCCGATCCGGGCATCGTGACCAAGGTCCTGAACTGGCTGTTCTAGGAGGACGCCATGCCGACCGCAACGCACCGCATCGCCTGCTTCGCCGCCGCCGCCGCCGTGCTGGCCTGCGCCGCCCCGGCGGGCGCGTCGGGGACCGAGCGCATCAAGGACCTGGCCCTGCTCGAGGGCACGGCGCCCGAGGCCCTGGTGGGCCAGGGCCTGGTGCTGGGCCTGAACGGGACGGGCGACAACGCCAGCAGCGACCTGACGGCCAACGCCCTGGCGAACCTGATGGAGAAGCTGAACATCACCGTCGACCCGGCGCAGCTGAAGGCCAAGAACGTGGCCATCGTGACCGTCACCGCGGCCGTCGACCCGAACGCCGCCGTGGGCAGCCGCATCGACGTGACGGTCACCTCGAGCCACGACGCCAGCAGCCTCGAGGGCGGCGTGCTGGTGATGACGCCGCTGCTGGCTGTCGACGGCACGCCCAAGGTGCTGGCGCAGGGCAGCGTGTCCATCGGCGGCTTCAACATCAAGGCCGGCGCCGGCAACAGCTTCCGTAAGAACCACGCCCAGGTGGGGACGATCCCCAACGGCGGCGTGGTCAAGGCGCCCCTGGGCGGCCGCTTCATGATCGACGGCAAGGTGGCCTGGCTGCTGAACAACCCCGACTTCGCCACCGCGGCCAACGTGGCCGGCGCCATCAACCGCTCGTTCGGCGGCGGCATCGCCGTCGCCCGCGGCGCCCAGCGCATCGAGGTGGCCGTGCCCGGCGAGTGGCGCGAGGACCCCGTGTCGTTCATCGCCCGCATGGGCGAGGTCGAGGCCCGGCACGACGCCGTGGCCCGCGTCGTGGTGAACGAGCGCACCGGCACCATCATCGTGGGCCAGGACGTGCACCTGCGCGAGGCGGCGGTCGCCCACGGCACGCTGAAGGTCGTGGTCAACACCTACTACAACGTCTCGCAGCCCAATGCCTTCAGCAAGCGCGGCGACACGGTGGTCACCCCCGAGGTCAACGCCGACGTGCAGGACCACGAGGCCCAGGTGCTGCACGTGCCCGAGACCAGCACCGTCGCCGACGTGGTGGGCGTGCTGAACGACATCGGGGCGAGCCCGCGCGACATCATCGCCATCCTCGAGGCCCTCAAGCGCTCCGGCTCGCTGCAGGCCGAGCTGATCCTGATGTAGCCGTGGCGATCTCCGTCGGCAGCACGGGCACGGCCCTCTCCGAGACCGCCTCCCTGGGAGCGGAGCAGGCCCGCCTGCGCTCGCTGCAGGAGCGCGCCGACGTCACGCCCGAGACCCGGGCCGGGCTGGAGAAGGCCGCCAAGGAATTCGAGGCGGTCTTCCTGAACCAGCTGATGAAGGCCATGCGCAGCACGGTGCCCGAGAACGAGCTGTTCAATTCGCAGGGCGCCACCAAGTTCTACCAGCAGATGTACGACCAGGAGATGGCCAAGGCCCTGTCCGGCACCGGCTCGGGCATGGGGGTGGCCGACCTGATCATCCGCCAGTTCGAGCGGAACGTGGCCTCGCCGGACCAGCCGGCGGGCGCGGCGGCAACGGTTCCGGCCGCGCGGCCGGATGCGCCGATCCCGGCTGCCGAAGCCGCACGGACGACGCCATCGGTCCCCGCCGACCCGGCGCCTGCGGGCGAGATGCTCGGCCCGCCGGCGCCCTCGCCGCTGGACCGCGGCCCGGTGCAGGGGCCGCCCGCTCCGGCGCCCGAGGCCGTCGCCGCCCGGTACCGCAAGCTCGACCCGACTGCCGGCGCCAACCCGGCCATGGCCCGCCTGCGGCTGATGGCCGGTACCGAGAGCACCGCCTCGGCCGACACGCTGGCCCGGATCGAGCCGCACCTCGAGGCCGCGTCGCAGCGGCACGACGTGCCCCCGGCGCTGCTGCTGGCCGTGGTGATGGAGGAGTCGGGGGGCGATCCGCAGGCCCGCTCGGGCAAGGGGGCCACCGGCTTGATGCAGCTGATGCCCGCGACGGCGGCCGAGCTGGGCGTCGAGGATGCCCTCGACCCGGCCCAGAACCTGGACGGCGGCGCCGCCTACCTGTCCCGCATGCTCGAGCGCTTCGACGGCCGCGTGGACCTGGCCCTCGCCGCGTACAACGCCGGGCCGGGCAACGTGGACAAGGCCGGCGGACGGATCCCGGCCTTCCGCGAGACCCAGGGCTACGTGCGCAAGGTGCTGGACCGCTACGACCGCCTCGGCGGTGGCACGGATCTGGCGATCCGGGACTGAAGGCTTCCCGCAGGGGGAGGCCGGTGAAGGAGTGCAGACCATGGATTCCCGCGCGAACCGGCCGTTGCCGGGGGATTGGGCCCAGTTGGCGGACCTGCTGGAGGCCGAGGAGGCCCACTACCGGCGTCTGCTGCGCCTGGCCTGGCGGCAGAATTCCTACATGAAGCGGCAAGACGTCGACCGCCTCGAGGCCAACGCCGCCGACTGGACGCGGCACCTGGGCCCGGCCGACGCCGCCCGCATCGCCCGCGAGCGCTGCTGCGACGCCCTGCACCGCAAGGTAGGCAGCGCGGCACGCGGCGTGGGCCCGCTGCTGGGGCACAGCTCCGGCACGGAGCGGACCCGCCTGGAGACCGGCCTGGCGCAGCTGCGCCGCACGGCCGCCCGGCTGGCCCGCCAGAACGAACTGAACCGCCACCTGGCGGCCTTCTGCATCGACCTGGCCCGGGAAGAGACCCGGATCTTCCAGGACTGCGTGCTGGACGATCCGGCCGGCTGCTACGGGCGCGACGCCCGCAGCGCGCGCCGGGGGGCGGGCGGCGTCATCGCCCGCCAGGCGTAGGGAGACAGCATGAGCGGACTGAACGCCATCATGGACACCGGCCTGTCGGCCCTGTTCTCGGCCCAGGCGGGCCTGGCGACCACCGGCCACAACATCGCCAACGCCAGCACCCCCGGCTACAGCCGGCAGCAGGTGCTGTTCGCGGCGCGCCGGCCCAGCATCACCGCCGAGGGCGTGATCGGGCGGGGCGTCGAGGTGTCGTCCATCCGCCGGGTGCAGGACGAGTTCCTGGCCAGCAACATGCGCACGCAGAGCGCGCGCCTGGAATC
>DAOPJF010000284.1:0-4248 GCA_035399525.1 Candidatus Krumholzibacteriia bacterium
GGTCAGGCAGCAGCGCAGGCGGCCGCACGGCCCCGACAGCTTCGCCGGGTTCAGCGGCAGCTGCTGGACCTTGGCCATCTTCAGGGTGACCGGGGCGAACTCGTGCAGGAACGACGAGCAGCAGAACTCGCGGCCGCACAGGCCCAGGCCGCCGCGGTTGCGTGCCTCGTCCCGGACGCCGATCTGCCGCAGTTCGATGCGCGTGCGGAACATCGAGGCCAGGTCGCGCACCAGCTGCCGGAAGTCGACGCGCTGCTCGGCCGTGAAGTAGAACGTGATCTTGCGGTTGTCGTACTGGCGCTCGACGTCGACCAGGTTCATGTCCAGGCCGCGGGCCACGATGCGCTCGCGGGCCTGGGCGCGCAGCCGCAGCTCGTCGCCGCGCACCGCGTGCAGACGGACCAGGTCGTCGGGCGTCGCCAGGGCCAGCACGCCCTGCCCCGCGGCCTGCGCCCACCAGGCCGCCGGCCCGCGGCCGACGAACGCCACGCGGCCCAGGTCGCGGCCCCGGTCGGCCTCGACCAGGCAATACGAGCCCGTGGTGACGGCGACCCCCTGGCGGTTGTGGAAGTAGGAGCGGCGCTGGCCCTTGAACCGCACGACCACGACGTCCTCGTCGGGCGCCACCTGGGGCCCCCGGTCCCGCGGGCGCCTCGGCCCGGCCGGGCGGTCGTCGCGCTGCGGCCCGTCCGCGGACGCCGGCGCAGGGCGATCGCCGCCGCCGCGCCGCGGACGCTGGCGCCGCGGCTCCCGCGCGCGGGCGTCGCCCCCGTCGTCGCGGTGGTCCGCCGGATCACCCGGCGGCTGCGGCAGCCTGGTCTCGTTCGGCATGCGCGATCAATCCCTCGAAGAGCACGGCCATGACCAGGCCGATGTTCAGGTTGCGGTCGATGTCGCCGCGGGCGTCGTCGATGGCTGCCAGGTCGGTCAGCAGGGTCGCGGTCCGCCGCCGGCCGGCCGCCGCGCGCACCGCGTCGGCGACCGCGTGCAGGCGCGGCTGCCAGGCGGATCCGGCCTCGCGGCAGCCGACCGCGTCACTGTAGAGCAGATTCAGCGATTCGCATAGCAGGATGGCCCGCTCGCGCTTCTCGGCCGTCTCCTTGGCCTCGACCTGCTTGGCGGGCATGTCCTCGGGCACGCACGACGACGGCACCATGCCCCGGTGCAGGTCGTCGGCGCTCAGCGCCGCGGCGGCGCGGTCGCCGCGGTGCAGCGCCTGGAACAGCTCCGTCGCCCAGTCCGCCACCATCCGCGCCCCTGGACGCAGCAGGGCCGCGGCGCGACGGCCGTTGCCGTCGGCCGAGCGCGCGGCCGCCAGCGCGGCGGCCGGCGGGGCCCCGGTGGCGGCGGTCAGCAACAGCGCCAGCTCGTCGGCGGGCCAGGGCTCGAAGCGCACCTTCTGGCAGCGCGACAGGATGGTCGGCAGCATGCCCTCGGTGCCGGTGGTCAGCAGCATGATCGCCGTCGCCGGCGGCGGCTCCTCGAGCGTCTTGAGGAAGGCGTTGGCCGCCGCGGCGTTCATGCGCTGGGCGTCGGCGACGATGGCAACCTTCCATGGCGACTGGTACGCGCGGCGCCGCACGAACTGGATGAGCGAGCGCACGGTCAGCGGTCCGGGATGCTCGGGATCGCCGATGCCGACGTTGGCGGTCGCCGCCCAGGCCGACTGGTGGAAGGGATCCTCGATCTTCGCCTCGAACAGGGCGCGCACCTCGTCGTCGGTGGCGGTCGCCGGCGCGGCGCCGATCCAGCGGATGTCCGGGTGCTGGAACGTGAGGGCCTTGACGCAGCTCTCGCAGCGGGCTGCGGGCGTGCAGGCCGCCGGGTCGGCGCAGTTCAGGCGCCGGGCGAACTCCAGCGCCGTCGCCTCCTTGCCCGTGCCCTCGGCGCCGACGAACAGCAGCGGCTGGCCGAGCTTGTCGGCCTGCCGGATGCGCTCGAGCTTCGTCAGGACGGCCTCGCGGCCCTGGAAGGCGTGGGCGGACAATGCGACGCTCCCGGTGCTGGTCGTCGGAGCCGACCGACGGCCCCGCCCGGCGCACCGGTCAGCGGGACCGCAGCCAGTCGGCCGGGTCGAGCGGGGTGCGGCCGTGCCGCACCTCGAAGTAGAGCTGGGCATCCTCGCCGGGGCCGGGACGCCCCACCTCGGCGATGACCTGACCCCGGGCCACGGCTGCCCCCTTGGCCACGTAGACCTGGGCCAGGTGGGCGTAGAGCGTGTAGTAGCCGTCGCCGTGGTCAAGGATAACGCATTGGCCGAAACCGGGCAAACGGTCGGAGAACTCGACCGTGCCGCCGGCCACGGCCGCCACCGGGGTCCCGGCCGGCGCGCCGATGTTGATGCCGTTGTTCAGGGTCACGGTCTTGAACCGCGGGTGGACCGAGCGGCCGAACGGGCGCAGCAGCTCGCCCTGCACGGGCCACTCGAGCCGGCCGGCGTTGGCCGCCAGCTCGCCGGTCGCCGGAGCCGCCAAGGCGCCGGAATCGGGCCGGGCCTGGCGCTGGGCGCGCTGCTGCTCGAGGTCCTCGAGCACGTAGCCCAGCTTCTGCTCGTTGAGGTTCAGCTCCATCAGCCGGTTCTTGACGTCCTTGCGCTCGGTCTGAAGCTCGCGCAGGGCGGCGGTCTTCTCGGCCGCCAGCTCCTGCAGCCGGGTCGACTGCCCGTCGACCTCCGAGCGGGTCTGCCAGATCTCGGCCAGCGCCGAGTCGAGCACCTTCTGCTCGCGCACCAGCAGCGACCCCTGCTGCCGCGTCTGCTCGACCAGGCCCGCCTCCAGGCGCGCCACCATGCGGGCGAGCTTCACGCGCGCCAGCAGCTCGGACAGGCTGCCGGCGGTCATCAGGGTCCGGGCCTCGTCGGTGGGCCCGCGCATGTACAGGGTGCGCAGGTTGCGGCCCAGGGCCTCGCGGCGCGCGGCGAAGACCACGCGGCTGCTGTCCACGCGCGCGGCCAGGCTGTCGTGCTGCGCCAGCAGCTCGCGCTCGCGCCGGTCCATCTCGCCCAGCAGGCGGGCGGTGTCCTCGATCTCCTGCTCGATCTCGGCGACCGAACGCTTGACGTCGGCCTCGCGGTCGTCGAGGGCGCTCATGCGGGCGCGCTGCGCCGCGATCTGGTCGCGCAGGGCGGCCAGCTTGCCGGTGTTCTCCTGGATGCTCGAGGCCAGGGGGTCGCCGGCCGGCGCCGAGGCGCCCGCGCCGGCGCGCACGCCCGCGGCCAGCGCCGTCACCAGCAGCAGGATGAGCCCGGTGCGCCGCATCAGATCTCGCTCCGCAGGGTCAGGTACTTGCGCATGGCGGACCAGCTGCCCACCAGGCCCAGGCTCACGCAGAAGGCGACGAACCCGCCGATCTGCATCGGCGAGAAGAAGACGATGCTGCCCAGGCGGTCGTCCAGGAACCAGCCCGCGCCGACCAGCACGGCCATGGCCAGGGCGCCGGCCAACAGGCCCTGGATCATGCCCTCGCACAGGTAGGGCGTGCGGATGAAGGCGTTGGTCGCACCGACGAGCTTCTGCACCTGGATGACGCGCGCGCTGGCGGCCATGGTCAGCTTGACCGTGTTGGAGATGACGAACACCGCCGCCACGAAGACCACCAGGCCCACCAGCAGGCTGGCCAGCTGGAAGCGGAAGGTCCAGGCCTCCAGGGCGTCGATCCAGTCCTGGTGGTAGACGACCTCGTCCACCTCGGGCCAGGAGCCGATCTCCCCGGCGGCCGCCTGCACCGCCTGCAGCGTGCGGGATTCGGGCGCCAGGGTCAGGTGGAAGGACGGCGGCAGGGGGTTCGACTCGAGCAGGTCGAGCATCTGGGCGTCGTCGCCCAGGCCGGCCCGGAATTCGTCCAGCGCCGCCTCCGGGCTGATGTAGGTCGCTGCCTGGACGCCGGGGATGGCCACCAGGCGGGGCTGGAGCGTGGCCTGGTCGGTCACCGACAGGCCCTCGGCCAGGAAGACCCGCAGGTCGATGCCGGAACGGGCCTGCTCGAGCATCTGACCCAGGTTCAGGGTCGCCAGGGTGAGCACGGCCAGCGCCAGCAGGGCCGAGCCCATGATCAGGATCGTGACACCGGTGGTCAGCTTCCGGCGCCGGAAGCCGGCGAAGGACTCGCCGATGAGGTAGGCGACCTGGGCCCGGTTAAGCATGGGCGGTCTCCCGCGGGCTCGGCGCCGCACGGTACATGCGGTCGGCCAGGTTGGCGCTGCGGTCCACCGGGGCGCGGCGCTTGACGTCCGATTCGATGCGGCCGTCG
>DAOPJF010000285.1:0-4241 GCA_035399525.1 Candidatus Krumholzibacteriia bacterium
CCTTGCCTCGCAGCAGCAGCACGGCCTCGGTCTCGTCGAGGTCGGGGCCGTCCAGGCCGCACAGCTCGCTGACCCGGCAGCCGCAGCCGTACAGCACCTCGAGGATGGCGCGGTCCCTCAGGTCGGCGGGCCCGTCGCCGTCGACGGCGGCCAACAGGCGCATCACCTGCTCGAAGGACAGCACGTCCGGCAGGTGACGGCCGCGCCTGGGCGCGGCGATGGTGACGGTGGGGTCGGCTTCGATGCGGCCCTCGCCGGCGTGGAAGCGGAAGAAGCCGCGCAGCGTCGACAGCAGCCGCGCGCGGCTGGCGGGCGCCAGCTCGTCGGCGGTGGCCACCAGGAAGCTGCGCAGGTGCTCGTCGCGCACGGCGAAGGGCGCCACGCCGGCAGGCAGCGCCCACGCCCGCAGGCGCGCCAGGTCGTGGCGCGCGGCGTCGAGGCTGGCGGCGGCCAGGCCCTTGTCGGCGCTGCCGTGGGCCAGGAAGTCGTCCACGGCCTCGTCCCAGCGGGTGGCAAGCGGTGATGCGGTGGTCATGGCTCCATCCGTCAGCGCAAGAGCTTCATCAGCGCAAGAGGGTGAGCGGGGCCGACGCCGCGCCGGCCGCGCCCTCGAGCCTCACCAGGTAGACGCCGCTGGCGGCGGCGCGCCCCTGGGCGTCGCGGCCGTCCCAGGCGGCCGCGATGGGGCCGGCCGCGGCCGCGGGGTCATCCAGCAGCACGGCCACCATCCGCCCGCGCAGGTCGTGCACCGTCAGGCGCACCGGGCCGGGCACGGGCAAGGTGAACGACACGAAGGCACGCGGGTTCGCCGGGTTCGGCGCCACCGTGAGCGCCACGCCCGCCGGCGGCGGCGGCGCGGCCGACAGCGCGTCGCAGGGCAGCGGCAGGCGCGAGCGCGCCGAGGTCGAGGACAGCAGCACACCGTCGGGGCGGCCCTGGATGCCCGAGAAGTCCAACGGCACCAGCGAATGCCCCAGCAGCGTCGGCGTCACCGGCTCGACGGCGTCCAGCACCACCACGCCCTGCTTCGCATCCACGTAGTACACGTGGCGCCCCCAGGCGGCCAGGCGCCCGGCGCCCTCGCCGACCTGCAGCACGGCGGTGGGCCGCGGGTCGGCCGCGTCGGTCAGGTCGAACACGTGCACCGCGCCGCTGCGGTCGGCCACGTAGGCGCAGTTCAGGTGGCCCAGCACGTCGGCGACCACCGGCCCCAGCGACACCCACGCGATCACCTCCACCGACTCGGGGCGATGGCAGTCCACCACGAACATGCCGTTGTAGTCGCCGGTCATGCCGATCAGCGCATAGTCGCCCGCCTGCGACCACGCCACCTGCGTGCGCGGCATGGTGGCCTGTCCCGCCAGCCGCGGCGCGGCCGGGTTGCTGATGTCGAAGCCCACCAGGCCCGAGGTGTTGTTGGCGACGTAGGCCGCCTGGCCGATCAGCAGCAGCCCGCGGGGCACGGTGCGGTACGACGAGATGCCCGCGTACCGCGGCAGCGCCGGGTCGGACACGTCGAACAGGGTCAGGTCGTTCTCCGAGCTCGACATCGCCACGATGGGCTCGCGCACGGCCACGGCCACCGCGGTGCCGATGGTGGGGATCGAGCCCACGCGCTCGAGGAACGGCGACCCGTCGCCCACGGCCAGCACCTCGAGGCGGTGATTGTTCAGGCCGTCGCCGGTGACCGCGTAGCCGTACACGCCGCTGAAGTCCTCGGCCTCCAGGCGCCACTCGCTGTCCTGCCGGTCGAAGCCCGGGTGCCGGGCATCGCCGGCGGCGTACACCAGCGGCAGGTCGTCGGCCGTGGCGGCGTACAGGTGGTCGTCCTGCGCGACCAGCGCGACGGCGGCCGAGGGCAGCGTCGCGTGGCCCAGCAGGGTCAGCGCGCCGTCGCCGGGGTCGGCGAACATCACGGCCTGCTCCGAGCGGGTCAGGGCGTAGACCCGGTCCTTGGCCACGGCGATGCGGCTGATCACCGTGGCGATGGCGTCCGAGCGCCCCGTGGGCACCGGCGCGGTGGGATCGGACACGTCGTAGGTGTACACGCGGTCGCTGCCCGCGGCGTACACCGTGGGGAAGCGCACCGCCAGCGAAGTACCCGACACCAGGCCCTCGAGGGGGCTGCCCAGGTACCGCACCGTGTGGGGATCGCTGACGTCGTACACGTAGAAGCGGTCGAGCGACGTGCCCACGTAGGCCAGCCCGCGGGCCAGGGCGACGTCGAGCACGCTCACCGGCGGGATCACGAAGCCGGCCTCGCCGATGTCCTTGGGGTCGGATACGTCGATCGTCAGCAGCGCCCGCTGCTCGATGACCAGCGCCGCGGTGCCGCCGTCCAGCGCGATGCGGTCGACCCCGTCGTGGACGGTGAGCGAGTCGCCCCACTCGGGCGCCAGCCCCTCCACCGCCAGGCCGTACCACAGCACGTTGCCCGTGGTCAGGGCCAGCACGCGGTCGCCCGACGCGGCCAGGCGCACCACGGGCGCCTCGGTGGGCAGGAAGCCGGTGAAGACGGGCGCGGCCGGATCGGCCAGGTCGAGGATGCCCACCCCCGCATCGTAGCCCGCCAGCAGTCGGCCGTCGGCGGTCAGGGCCAGGGCATGGGCCGGGCCGGGCCCGACGATGCTGCCGGCCGGGTCCCAGCCGCCGGCGGCGTAGTCCCAGCACCCGGGCGCCGCTGCGCGCACAGGCACGGCGCCCGCCGTCACCAGGACGGCGGCCACGGCCAGACACAGGGCGCGCAGGGCGGGACGAGGCAAGGTGGTCCTCCGGGGTGCGGGGCTCGGCGGCGCAGCAGAAGCACAAGGCAAAGGATACCGGCAGCGCGCGGTGGACCGCAAGCGGGCCGATCCCTAGCCGCGCCCGGCGAAGTACTCGCGCACCGCCAGCACGTCGTGGCGGTTGAGCCCGCGCACCTCGGCCAATTCGTCGGCCGTGGCCTGGCGGATCTGCGCCACCGAGCCGAAGTGGTGCAGCAGGGCCAGCTTCTTGGTGGGCCCGATGCCGGGGATGTTGTCCAGCTCGCTGGCCGTGGTGCGCCGGTCCCGCAGCAGCCGGTGGTAGGTGATGGCGAAACGATGGGCCTCGTCCCGCACCCGCTGCAGCAGCTTCAGGGCCTCGCTGCGGCGGCTCAGGCTGATGCTGCCGCCCTCGCGCACGATCGTCTCCTCGCGCTTGGCCAGGCCGATCAGCTGCGTGGCGTGGAACCCGTAGCGGGCCAGCACCTCGCGCGCCACCGACAGCTGCCCAACGCCGCCGTCCACCATCACCAGGTCGGCGGGCTGCTCGCCCTTCTCCACCAGCTTGCCGTAGTGGCGGCTGAGCACCTCGCGCATGCTGGCGAAGTCGTCCACGCCCTCGACGGTGCGGATGCGGAAGCGCCGGTAGCGGCTCTTGAGCGGCTTGCCGCCCTTGAAGGTCACCAGCGAGGCGACGGTCTCGCGCCCCTGGAAGTTGGAGATGTCGAAGCACTCGATGGTCTCGGGCACCGTGTGCAGCTCGAGGGCCTCCTGCAGCTGGATGTCGGCGGGCGACACCTTCGGCGCCTTCTTCAGCGTGCGGCGCAGCGCCACCTCGCGCAGCTTGAACGCGGCGTTGGTGCGGGCGAGCTCCACCGCCTCGCGCCCGCGGCCCCGCTGCGGGCAGCGCAGGTCCACCGCGCCGCCCCGGAGGTCCCGCACCCACGCCTGCCAGGCGGGCAGGTCGCCGGGATCGTGGCTCAGCAGGATGTCGTGCGGGATGTCGCCGGCCCGCGGGTAGTACTCGCGCAGCAGCTGGGCCAGGAAGGCCTCGGGCCCCCGGTCCAGGCGGTCGGCCAGGGCGAACTGGTGCGTGGTCAGGATGCGCCCGCCGCGCACCCGCAGCACCACGCCCACGCCGTCCTCGCCCTCGCGGGCGACGGCGCACAGGTCGGCGTCCCCCTCCACGCCCGACACCGGCCGGCTGCGCGCGGTGGTGCGGTCCAGGCGTGCGATCAGGTCGCGCAGGCGGGCGGCCTCCTCGTAGCGGCGGTCGGCGGCGGCGGCGGCCATCTCGCCCCGCAGTTCCTCGATCACCTCGTGGTCGGCGCCCTCGAGGAAGCGGATCAGCCGCCGCACCCGGGCGCGGTAGTCGTCCCGGCTCTCGTAGTCGACGCAGGGCGCGGTGCAGCGGCCGATCTGGTAGTCCAGGCAGGGGCGGTCGACGGTCTGCTCCGGCAGGCCCAGGTGGCAGGTGCGCACCATGAAGGCGCCGCAGGC
>DAOPJF010000286.1:0-4220 GCA_035399525.1 Candidatus Krumholzibacteriia bacterium
CCTGGCCCTCGTCCGCAAGGACCTGCAGCGCGCCGCGGCGGACCGCCGCGCCGTGATCGTCAACCTGCTGCTGCCGCTGTTGCTGAGCTTCGTCATGGGCCTGTCCTTCGGCGGCGGGTTCTTCGGGCGCGGCGGGCCCACGCGCGTGCCCCTCGTGCTGGTGGGCGAGGGCGTGCCCCAGGTGCTGCGCGACCGCGTCGCCGACGCCCTGGGGCAGGGCGACTTCTTCGCCGCCACCTGGGCGGACAGCGCCGAGGCCGACCGGCGCGTGCGCGAGGGCGACGCCGTGGCCGCGGTGGTGCTGCCGCGGGATGCCGCCAAGCGCTTCTTCAGCGGCGACTCGCTGCAGGTGGCGCTGTGGCAGGATCCCGGCAGCCCCGTGACCTCGGCCATCGTCGAGCAGATCCTCGACCGCCTGCTGGCCCGCTACCAGGCGGGCGAGGCGGCGTACCTCGCGCTGTGGCCCGAGGACGGCTTCGAGGCCGCCAGGGGCGACGGCGACCGCCAGGCCTGGCGCGACCTGTTCGACGGCGGCCTGTCCGAGGCCTGGCGCCGCTGGCGCAGCCCCGGCGGCGACCCCGAGCTGCGGCGCGCCGCCGAGCAGCTGGCGCGGACCTTCGACCACAACGCGGCCCTCGGGCGGGCCATGAGCGAGCCGACGGTCGTGCTCGCGGACCACGACAAGGCGGCGGCGGCCGCCGCCGGGCCCAAGGCCAACCTCTACGACACCATCCTGCCGGGCTTCGCCGTCTTCTTCCTGATGTTCGCGGCGGCCGCCGCCGGGCGCGACCTGCACCGCGAGCGCGACCGCGGCACCCTGCAGCGGCAATTGCTGTCGCCGGTCGGGGCGGGCACGTTCGTGGCCGCGAAGTGGCTGTCGGCCACGCTGCAGGGCGTGCTTCAACTGGCGGCGCTGCTGATGGCAGGCGGCCTGCTGTTCGGCATGAACCTCGGTCCCGATGGATGGTCGCTGCCGGCGCTGGTGGTGCTGGGGTCGGCGGCGGCGGCGGCGTTCTTCCTGCTGATCGGCGTGCTCACGCCCACCGAGAAGATCATGGACAACCTCTCGACGGTGGTCGTGCTGGTGTCCGCGATGCTGGGCGGGAACATGATCCCCAGCGACGCCCTGCCGGCCTGGGTGCGCCTGGCGGGCCGCGTCACCTTCAACTCGTGGCTGAACGAGGGCCTGGCCGACGTCATCTCGCGCGACCGGTCGCTCGCCGCGGCGCCGCTGCCGGCGGCGGTGCTGGCGGGCGTGGCTGCGGCGGCGCTGGTGGCGGCGGTGCTGGTCTTCGGGGCGCGGCGTCGCCGGGGAGGCCTGCGATGAACGCGTCCATCATCCGCGCCATGGTGCAGCTGCGACTGCGCCGCGTGGCCCGCGACCGCACCGCGCTGGTCTGGCTGCTGGTCATGCCCATGGTCTTCTCATTCCTGATGGGCCAGCTCATGGGCGACTGGAGCGGCACCGGCGGCGCCCCCAAGCCCCGGTTCTCCGTCTTCGCCGGAGATCGCGGCGCCCAGGTCGAGCGCCTGCTGGCGGACCTGCGCGACCACGAGCGCTTCATGGTCGTGGTGGCCGACACCCTCGTCGCGCCCGAGGACGCGCGCCGCGAGGTGCAGTCGGGCCGGTCGACGGCCGTGCTGCTGGTGCCGGCCGACTTCGGGCAGGGCGCCGTGGGGCGTCCCGACACCCTGGGCCTGTGGTACGACTCCGACCGCCTCAGCAGCCAGACCGTGCGCACGCTGCTCGACCGCGCGGTGCTCAAGCTCGACACCGAGCGGGCGGCGCGCCGCCTGGTCAGCACCGCGCCCGCCGGCGCCGAGGTGGGCGCCGACAGCGCGCGGGCCTTCGACCAGGCGGCGTTCGACCGGCACTGGCAGGCGCCGCGCGTCGTGCTGCGGCCCGAGGTGCTGGGCCGCCGCCCCGAGGCGGCGGGCCTGGCCCTGACGCGCGCCTCGCAGCACGCGGGCCCGGCCTACACGCTGTTCTTCGTGATGATGTTCCTGATGACCTCGGCCAAGGACCTCGTGGCCGAGCGCCGCGACCGCACCCTGGCGCGGCTGGCGGTCAGCCGGGCCAGCTCGCTCGACCTGGTGCTGGGGTTCCTGGCCGGCGGCCTGGTGCTCGGCCTGCTGCAGGCCGCGGTGCTGCTGGTGCTCAACGGGGTCTGCTTCGGCATCGACTACGGCGACAGCCCGGCGGCCCTGGTGCTGGCGGTGGTGCTGTTCGCGACGGTGGCCTCGGCCGCCTCGGTGGTGCTGGGCTCGACCGCCCGCACCGGGGGCCAGGCCGACGGCCTGGGGGTGGCGACCACGCTGGTGCTGGCGGCCCTGGGCGGCCTGTGGTGGCCCCTGGAGATCGTCCCGCCCTTCATGCAGGCCGTCGGCGGCGCCCTGCCCTCGGGCGAGGCCATCACCTGCTTCCACGGCATGATCGGCCGCGGCTGGGGCCTGGCCGAGCTGGCGGGTCCCCTGGGCGGCCTGGCGGCCTGGGCCGTGGCCCTGGTGGTCCTGGGCACCTGGCGCCTGCGCCGGGTGCTGCGGTCGGGCTAGCGGACCGGGCGGTCGCCCCGGGTCCTACTCGGTCTGGAAGCCGATGTTGTGGTTTCCGCCCGGCTGGCCCGCCAGCTTGATCTCGCCGTGGGTCTTCTCCCACCGCTCGATGTTGGTGTCCAGCAGCCGCGCCAGGGCCTTGGCCGACTGGGGCGTCAGGATGATGCGCGCGTGCACCTTGGCCTTGGGCGCGCCCGGCACGATCCGCGCGAAGTCGATGACGAACTCGGCCGGGCTGTGGGTGATCAGGGCCAGGTTGGCGTAGATGCCCTCGGCTTCCTTCTCGCCCAGGTCGATGGTGATGCGCTGCTGGGGGGCGTTGCCGCTCATGGTCGTTCCTCCCGGGGCGGGCCGCGTTGACACCCGCCGGGGTGGGTGATAGCTTCCGGTCTCGACCCCGCCGGACGGGGTTCTTCACCCCCGAAAGAACGGAATCATGGACCCGAAACACAAGGACATCATCGCCGGTTTCGCGGGCCGCCGCCTGGCTGTGGTCGGCGACAGCATGGTGGACCGTTTCCTGTGGGGCCGGGTCGACCGCATCAGCCCCGAGGCGCCGGTGCCGGTGGTCCGCCTCGAGCGCGAGACCGTCAAGCTGGGCGGCGCGGCCAACGTGGCCGCCAACATCCGGGCCCTGGGCGCCGAGGTCACCCTGTACGCCCTGTGCGGCCGGGACGAGGCCGCCGCCTCGCTGCGAGGCCTGCTGGCCGAGCGCGGCATCGACGACGCCGGCCTGGTCGAGGCCGACGACCGCCCGACCACCATCAAGACCCGCATCATCGCCCACAACCAGCAGGTGGTGCGGGCCGACCGCGAGGACGACAGCCCCGTCGACGACGGCATCGTCGCCCGCCTGCTCGAGAGCTTCACCCGGGGCGGCGCCTTCGACGGCGTGGTCATCAGCGACTACGGCAAGGGCCTGCTCACCAACGCCGCGCTGGCGGCGCTCATCGCCCGCGGCCGCGAGCTGGGGGCGCCGGTGGTGGTCGACCCCAAGCGCGGCGACTACAGCCAGTACCGGGGCGCCACCAGCCTGACGCCCAACCAGAAGGAAGCCGAGCAGGCCTGCGCCCTGGTCATCCGCGACGGCGAGACCCTGCGCCAGGCCGGCCGCGCCCTCCTGGCGCGCACCGAGGCGGATGCGATCCTCATCACCCGCGGCGAACACGGCATGGCCCTGTTCCAGAAGGATGGCCACGAGCACCACCTGCCCACCGAGGCGACGACCGTCTACGACGTGACCGGCGCCGGCGACACGGTCATCGCCGCCTACACCACGGCCCTGGCCGCGGGCGCGGGCTTCGCCGACGCGGCGTTCCTGTCCAACCACGCCGCCGGCGTCGCCGTGCGCGAGCTGGGCACCGCCGCGGTCACGGCCGACCAGCTGCGGCGCGCGCTCAGGGGGGACGACCGGTGAGCGCCTATCGGACGGGCGTCGTCCTGGATCGCGGCGAGCTCGCCGCCTGGGGCGAGGCCGTGCACGCGGCCGGACGCACCCTGGCGTTCACCAACGGCTGCTTCGACCTGGTGCACGCCGGGCACCTCGCGAGCCTCGCGCAGGCCCGCGGCGCCGCCGACGAATTGATCGTCGCTCTCAACAGCGACGCCTCGGTCACCGCCCTGAAGGGGGCGGGCCGTCCCATCATCGCCGAGGCCGACCGCGCGGC
>DAOPJF010000287.1:0-4213 GCA_035399525.1 Candidatus Krumholzibacteriia bacterium
ATAGAGTTTTCCAGCGGCTGAAGCCGGTATTTGAAGTGAGAATGATCGAGCCGGCACCTACACCGTGACGCTGACCGCGAGCAACGCCTACGGCAGCGACGGCGAGACGAAGACCGGCTACATCAGCGTGACCGATCCGTCCGACCTCTACGCGTCGCTGCCGTTCAGCGAGGGCTTCGAGTCGGGCGTGCTCAGCCAGTACTGGACGACGGCCTCGCCGTCGCCCGGGCGCATCCAGGTCACCACGGCCAACACGCCCCACTCGGGCACGCGGCACCTGACCATGGACGTCTCGACCAACGGCACCTACGCCCAGAACGAGGCGTGGCTGCACCTGAACCTGGCCGGCGCGGGCCAGACGGACCTGTCGTTCTGGTGGAAGGAGTTCGGCGACGAGACGCATGCCCAGGATGGCATCTACTTCTCGGACAACGGCGGCGCCTCGTTCGTGAAGGTCCAGGACCTGAACGGCGCGAGCTACACCAACGCCACCTGGAACCAGTTCACCCTCGATGTCGATGCCCTGTGCGCGGCCAACGGGCTGAGCCTGAGCGGGACGTTCGTGGTGAAGTTCCAGCAGTACGACAACTACGCCATCGCCACCGACGGCTTCGCCTTCGACGACATCAGCGTGACCTCGACCACGGGCACGGCCCCGGTGGCCGCCTTCAGCGGCACCCCCACCACGGGCACGGCCCCGCTGGCGGTGCAGTTCACCGACGCGTCGACGAACGCGCCCACGGCCTGGAGCTGGACCTTCGGCGACGGCGGGACCTCGACCGCGCAGAACCCGAGCCACACGTACGCGGCCGCCGGCACCTACTCGGTGACGCTGACCGCCAGCAACGCGTTCGGCTCGAACCAGCTGACGAAGACCAACTACATCACGGTCGACCCGGCGCCCGCGGGCGTCTGGGAGACCATCACGTACGACGACTTCGAGAGCGGCCTGGGCAGCTGGACCGACGGCGGCGCCGACTGCGCGCGCTACACCGGCGGCACCTACGCCTACCAGGGCAGCGCGGCCATGGACATCCAGGACAACAGCGGCACCGCGTCGTCGTTCTACCACACGGCCAGCTACAACGTGACCGGGTACTCCGAGCTGGAGGTCGAGTTCTACTTCTACGCCGTGAGCATGGAGACGAACGAGGACTTCTGGGTGCAGTACTACGACGGCTCGACGTGGCAGACGGTCGCCTCGTTCGCATCGGGAAGCAGCTTCTCGAACAACACGTTCTACACCACGACGGTCACCATCCCTAGCGCGAGCTACAACTTCCCGGCCAACGCGAAGATCCGCTTCATGTGCGACGCCAGCGGCAATGCCGACGACGTCTACATCGACCAGATCACCTTCCGCGGCCTGACCGGAACGCCGGCCGGCGCGGGCGGACCGGTCGTTGCCGACGGCGGCGTGCCCCTGCCGAAGGAGTTCGCGGCGAACCAGAACTATCCGAACCCCTTCAACCCGTCGACCACCATCGAGTTCGCCCTGCCGCACAGCGAGCGGGTGGACATCACGGTGTACGACCTCCGCGGCGCGAAGGTCGCCACCCTGGCCTCGGAGGTGTTCCCCGCCGGCGTGCACAGCGTCGTGTGGACCGCCGACCGCCAGGCCTCGGGCGTGTACTTCTACACGATCCGGGCGGGCGACTTCACGGCCACGAAGCGCATGACGCTCGTGAAGTAGAAGGACGCGGCCGGCCTGCCGGTCCGTGCGGCGCGGCCCCGGGGCTTCGGCTCCGGGGCCGCGTGCCTTTGCGGCCGGCCCGGGCGGATGGGGCTGGTGCCGACGCGCGGATCCCGCTACCATGGGCCGCACGCCGCGCAAGCAGCCCCAGCCACGGAGATCTCCATGACGGACCACCTGTTCAGCCCGCTGCGCCAGCGCGGCGTCACCCTGCGCAACCGCATCGTCGTGTCGCCCATGTGCCAGTACATGGCCGAGGACGGCCGCGCCACCGACTGGCACCTGGCCCACCTGGGCGCCCGGGCCATGGGCGGGGCCGGCGCGGTCATCGCCGAGGCCACGAGCGTGCTGCCCGAGGGCCGCATCAGCCCGACCGACCTGGGCCTGTGGAACGACGACCAGGTCGAGCCGCTGGCGCGCGTGATGCGCTTCGTGGCGCGCCAGGGCGCGGTGCCGGGCGTGCAGCTGGCCCACGCGGGGCGCAAGGCCTCGACCGCGGCGCCCTGGCACGGCGGGGGCCCCCTGGCCGCGGGCGCCGGCGGCTGGCCCGAGCGCGTGGTCGGCCCGAGCGCCGTGCCCTTCTCGCCGGCCCATCCCGTGCCGGTGCCCCTGGACGAGGCCGCCATCGGCGCGGTGATGACCGCCTTCGCCGCCGCCGCGCGCCGCGCCGCCGCCGCGGGCGCCCTGATCTGCGAGGTGCACGCGGCCCACGGCTACCTGCTGCACCAGTTCCTGTCGCCGCTGTCCAACCGCCGCACCGACGGCTGGGGCGGCACCTTCGCCGGCCGCACGCGCCTGCTGCTGCAGACGGTGGCCGCCGTGCGCGAGGCCTGGCCCGCCGACCGTCCGCTGTGGGTGCGCCTCTCGGCCACCGACTGGATGGACGAGGGCTGGATGCTCGAGGAGTCCATCGCCCTGGCCCGCAAGCTCAAGAGCCTGGGCGTGGACCTGGTCGACTGCTCGTCGGGCGGCTCGTCGCCCGACGCGCGCATCCCGGTGGGCCCGGGGTTCCAGGTGCCGTTCGCCGACGAGATCCGCCGCGGCGCCGGCGTCGCCACCGGCGCGGTGGGCCTGATCACCCAGCCGGATCAGGCCGACGCCATCATCCGCGGCGGCCTGGCGGACGTGGTGCTGATGGGCCGCGAGCTGCTGCGGCGGCCCCAGTGGCCCATCGAGGCGGCGGCCGCCCTGGGCCAGCCGGCGCCGGTGCCGGCCCCCTACGCGCGGGCCTACTAGGCGCGCGTCCGGTCGGAAACTTGGCAGGGGCGGCCCATGGGCCTATGTTGCCTGGGGGGCCCGCGCTCCCTTGCCATCGTCGACACCCCGCGCCCCCGGTGGTCCCGGCCAAGACTTCGGCCGGCCCGCCTGCGTGACCTTCCGAGGCTCGTCGTTCTGCGTCCTGCCGCCGCACCGAAGGTCCGCACGACCGGAAGGAGCAGCGCCATGCGCGACACGAGCCGGAATCGCCCGATCCGCTACCTGCGGTCCGTCGCCCAGATCCCCCATCTCGACGCGGCCGAGGCCGCCCGCCTGGACGCCGTGGCGGACACCTATGCGTTCCGCGCCAACGATTACTACCTGGGGCTGATCGACTGGGAGGATCCGGGCGACCCCATCCGCCGCCTGGTGGTGCCGGACGCCGCCGAGCTCACGCGCTGGGGCCGCCTGGACGCCAGCAACGAGGCGGCCAACACCGTGGCCCCGGGCCTGCAGCACAAGTACCGCGACACGGCCCTGCTGCTGGCCGCGCCCACCTGCGCCGCCTACTGCCGCTACTGCTTCCGCAAGCGCCTGTTCATGGCGGACAACGACGAGGCCGAGCTCGACACCGGCCCGGCCTTCGCCTACATCGGACGCCACCGCGAGATCCGCGACGTGCTGCTGACCGGCGGCGATCCGCTGGTGCTGGGCACCGACCGGCTGCTGCACCTGGTCGAGGCCGCCGCCGCCGTCGACCACGTGCGCGTGGTGCGCATCGGCTCGAAGACGCCTGCGTTCAACCCGTTCCGCATCCTCGAGGACCAGGCGCTGCTCGACGGGCTGGCCCAGGTCGTGCGCCGCGGCACGGCGGTCTACGTGATGGCGCACTTCGACCACCCGCGCGAGCTCACCGCGCCGGCGCGCGCCGCGGTCAAGGCGCTGCAGGAGGCCGGCTGCTGCGTGGTGAACCAATGCCCGCTGGTGCGCGGCGTGAACGACGATCCGGGGGTGCTGACCGAGCTGTTCACGACCCTCACGGTGCTGGGCGCGCCCCAGTACTACCTGTTCCAGGGCCGACCCACGGCAGGCAACCGCATCTACGCCGTGCCCATCGTCGAGGGCTTCCGCATCTTCGACGCGGCGCGGCGGCGCTGCTCGGGCCTCGTGCGCCGGGTCAGGTTCTGCATGAGCCACGCCTCGGGCAAGATCGAGATCGTCGGGGTGGACCGGCACCACATCACCTGCCGCTGGCACCGGGCCCGCGATCCCGAGCTCGAGAGCCGGATCGTCGTGTGCCGGCGGGACGAGGGGGCGTTCTGG
>DAOPJF010000288.1:0-4211 GCA_035399525.1 Candidatus Krumholzibacteriia bacterium
CAAGTTCATGATGGACGGCCAGACGGCCGACATCCGCCGCTCTGGCGGAGGATGTCGGCCGTCTGGCCGTCCATCATGAACTTGATACCGTTGTTGTCCACGACGTTGTCGTCGTCCTTGGGCTCATCCAGAGCCATGCCGATACTCGGCCCGCCTCAGCCGAAGCCCTGGACGAAGAGCCGGACGCCCTTCCCCTCGTGCTCGGTCCAGTCGAACGCGCCGAAGGCGGCGGTCGCCGTGTCCGAGACGCTGATCAGTTGCAGGTTGCTCACGTGGCCCATCCTCTGTGGCGAATGCCGCGGGTCGGTGTGAGGGGGCGGACCTTGCCGCCCCCGTCGCTGATTCGTCCCCAAAGGAAGCATCTTCCAAGGGATTTCGCAACCGCCGGGCGGTCCGGACGGTCAGCGCCGGCGGTCGTACACCAGCCTCATGCTTATCGGCTTCTTCTCGCCCGGCTTGACAACCTGTTCGAAAACATAGAGTTGGTTTCCGTCCACCGAGAGCTCGAACCGGGTGGTCCGCGCAGGGCCACGCCCGCCGGCCCAGTCGATCACCAGGGCGCCGTCCCGCCAGCCGGCCTTCGCCTTGGCCTCGCCGCGCTCGGTCCAGACCGATTCCTCGCGGCCGTCGGTGTGCAGCATGCGCGAGATGTCCAGCCCGTCGGTCAGGTTGAACTCGTTGCCCGCCTGGAAGATGTCCATGCTGGCGATGCGCTGGTCCAGGCGGGCGACCATGGCGGCATCCGGCCCCTTGCGGACGTCGGTGGGCGAATCGGTCGAGTCCTCGCCTTCGCCCAGGGCGCCTCCCCGGTAGCGGCCGCCGCCCCGACCGCCGCCGCGGCCCTCGCCGTCGCGGTCGCCGCCGCCCGGACCGCCGCCCATCATGGCCGCGGGGTCGTCGCTCTGGGACCGGTTCAGCACCCAGCTGCCGCTGAGGTCCGGTGCCGTGGTCGCCGGTGCCGTGGTCGCCGCCGGGGCTTCCGGCGCCGGGTCGTCCGCGGCCGCCGGGCCCGCCGTGGCAAGCAGCATCGCGAGGACTGCCGCCCCGCGCGGGATGAACCGCCAAGCCGTCTGCTTCATCGACCGTCTCCTTGCTCCGTGGGGCCCGCCCTGATCTCCCGCACCCAACGCGCGGGCCGGTCCGGACCAGCGGTGCTCCGTCAGATCACTTCCTCGACCTGCGGCCCGTCGTGCATGCCCAGGGCCACCTTCAGGTCCGAAAGCAGCGAGTAGGCCACCGGGATCAGGATCAGCGTGATGAACGTCGAGAACATCACGCCGAAGCCCAGGCTGGTGGCCATGGGCACCAGGAACCGCGCCTGCAGGCTCTTCTCCAGCAGCAGCGGCGTCAGGCCGGCGAACGTCGTCACCGACGTCAGCATGATGGGCCGGAAGCGCCGGATGCCCGACTCGACCACCGCGGTGCGCATGTCCACGCCCTCGGCGCGGGCGCGGTTGATGAAGTCGATCATGATCAGCGAGTCGTTGACCACCACGCCCGACAGCGCGACCACGCCGAACATGGAGATCAGCGTCAGGTCCAGGCCCATCAGGATGTGGCCCCAGGCCGCGCCCACCAGGCCGAAGGGGATCGCCGTCATGATGATGGCCGGCTGGCTGTACGAGCGGAACTGGACCGCCAGCAGCACGAAGATCATGAACACGGCCATGACGAAGCCGCGCTTGAGACTGCCCAGCGATTCGGCCTGCTGCTTCTGCTCGCCTTCCATCGACCAGTGCAGGCCGGGGTGGGCCGAGACCATGGCCGGCAGGATGTCGTCGCGCAGGATGCCGTTGATCTCGTCGGCGTTGGTCACGTCCTGGTCCACGTCGCCGGTCACCGCGACCACGCGCTGGCGGTCGGCGCGCTCGATGCTGGCGAAGCCGCGGCCGACGTCGACGGTGGCCACGCGGCCGAAGGGCACCTCGTCGCCCGACGGCGTGCGGATGCGCATGGACTCGATGTTGCCCAGGGACCGCCGCTCGTCCTCGGGGTAGCGCACCATGACCTTGACCTCGTCGCGGCCGCGCTGGATGCGCATGGCCTCGTCGCCGTAGAAGCCGGCGCGCACCTGCCGCGCCAGGTCGGCCAGGGTGATGCCCAGGGTGCGCGCCTCGGGCCTGAGGCCCAGCTTCATCTCGACCTTGCCCTCCCGGAAGCTGTCGGCGATGTCGATGACGCCCGGGAATTCGCCCAGCTGCGCCTTCAGCTCGCGGGCCGCGGCCAGCAGGTCGTCGGTGTCGGACGACGACAGCTGCACGTACACCGGCGAGCCGCCCTGGAACAGGTTGGCGCTGAAGGTCAGCGACACGGCGCCGGTGATGGGCCCGCACAGCTCGCGCCAGCGCTTGGCCATGTCGGGACTGGCCACGTCGCGGAACTCGGCCTTCAGCAGCTCGGCGTTGACCTCGACCAGGTGGGCGCCGCCGCCGGTGGACGAGCCGCCGCCCTGGGACGGGCGGGCCTGGGTCGAGCGCGGCTGAGAGCCGATCGAGGTCGACACGTGGCTGATGACCGAGGGCGCCTGGGGATCGCGCTTCGCGTCGAACTCGCGGCGCACCTGCTCGAGGCTGTCCTCGAGGCGCGCGACGGCCTTCTCGGCCTCCTCCACCGTCGTGCCCTGGGGCAGGGTCAGCGCGGCCACCAGGTTGTCGGCGTCGACCTTGGGCATGAAGGTGAACTTGATGTGGCCCCCGATGACGAAGCCGGCGGTGATGACCAGCGTCGACAACGCGATGGCCACCACGATCGGGCGGTGGGACAGCGCGAACCGCAGCGAGGGGCGGTAGGCCCGCTCGACGACGTTCTCGAGGGCGCGCTCGATGCCGTTCTTCAGGCCGCCGTACCAGCTGCGCGCGCGGTCGGCCTGCTGCTCGCCCATCGACTTCATCGTGGCCAGGTGGGCCGGCAGGATCAGCAGCGACTCGGTCAGCGAGAACAGGAGGATCGCGATGACCACGACCGGCACGTTGAACATGAACTTGCCCATCGTGCCCTCGACGAAGGCCAGGGGCAGGAAGGCGACCACCGTCGTCAGCACGGCCAGGACCACGGGCACCGCGACCTCGAGGGTGCCGAGGGTTGCGGCGGCCTGCGGGCTGCGGCCCTTCTCGCGCCACGAGTGCACGTTCTCGCCGACGACGATGGCGTCGTCGACGACGATGCCCAGCGACACGATGAACGCGAACATCGAGATCATGTTGAGCGAGACGCCGAACAGCGGAATGGCCCAGAACGCGCCCAGGAAGCTGATGACGATGCCCGAGCTGACCCACAGCGCGAGGCGGAACTGCAGCGTCAGGGCCAGGCACAGGAACACCAGGACCAGGCCGGCGATACCGTTCTTCAGCAGCAGGTCCATGCGGCCCTTGTAGATGATGGAGCGGTCGTTGAACGTGGCCATGCCGATGCCCGGGGGCAGGTTCCCGGCCATGTCCGCCACGTAGGCCTTGGCGGCGTCCGTCACCCGCAGCACGCCCTGCTCGCCGGTGCGGTAGACCTGGATGATGGCCGAGCGGCTGCCGTCCAGGAACGAGGCCGCGTCCACGTCCTCGAACCCGTCGCGCACCGTGGCGATGCTCTTCAGGGGCACCTCGGTGCCGTCGGCCGCGGTGATGACCACGATGCGGCCGAACTCGTCGCCCGTGTAGCGCTGGCCCTTGGTGCGCACCAGGATCTCGCCGCCGTCGGTCTTCACCGAGCCGCCGGGCAGGTCCAGGCTGTTGGCCTGCACCGCGCGCGTGACCTGGTCGAGGGTCAGCCCGTAGGCCTGCAGGTCGCGCTCGGAGACCTCGATGGAGATCTCGAACGGCCGCGTGCCCGCGATGTTCACGTACGTGATGTCCGGCACCGCCAGCAGGTCGTCGCGCACCTTCTCGGCCAGCATCTTGAGCGTGCGCTCGGGCACGTCGCCGTAGATGACCACGTCGATCACCTGCTGCCGCGGCTCGACCAGGGTGACGATGGGCTTCTCGGTCTCCTCGGGGAACGTGATGATGCGGTCCACGGCCGATTTCACGTCGTCCAGGGCCTTGCGCTTGTCGGTGCCGCGGTCCAGTTCGATGGTCACCGCGCCGATGCCCTCGGCCGAGCTCGAGGTGATCTTCTTGATGCCGTCGACCCCCTGCACGGCCTCCTCGATGCGCACGCACACGGCTTCCTCGACCTCGCCCGGCGTGGCGCCGAGGTAGGGGACCGTGACCGTGATCATG
>DAOPJF010000289.1:0-4191 GCA_035399525.1 Candidatus Krumholzibacteriia bacterium
CGGTCGTCCCCTCGCCGGCCCGTAGGCGCTTGCGTTCGTCGATGTACGCAGCGAGCTCGGCGTTGGCCTGCTGCGCCGTGGGCAGGTTCATCAGGTGCTCGGCCAGGCTGCGGGCCGCATCGGCCCGGGTCCAGCGGATGACCTGCTTGATCTTCGGCAGCGCCGCGCCGTGCAGGCTGATCTCGTCCAGGCCCAGGCCCAGCAGGACCTCGGCCAGGCGCGTCTCCGAGCCCATCTCGCCGCAGAGGCACGCCTCGATGCCGGCCGCGTGGGCGGCGGCGACCGTGCGGTCGATGGCCCGCAGCACCGCCGGATGCAGCGGCTGGTACAGGTACGACACGCGGCTGTTGCCCCGGTCCATGGCCAGCATGTACTGGATGAGGTCGTTGGTGCCGATGCTGAAGAAGTCGCACTCGGCCGCCAGCAGGTCGGCCGCCAGCACCGCCGACGGGGTCTCGACCATGATGCCCAGGGGGATCGCCGGATCGTGGGGAAGGCCCTCGCGCTGCAGCTCGGCGGCGGCCTCGGCCACCAGCTCCTTGGCGTCGCGCAGCTCCTGCACGCCCGAGATCATGGGCAGCATGACGCGCGCCCGGCCCGCGGCCGCCGCGCGCATGATGGCCCTGACCTGCGCCTTGAACAGCCCGCGGTTGGCCAGCAGGAAGCGGATGCCCCGCCAGCCCAGGAACGGGTTGTACTCGCGCTTGGCCCCAAGGTAGTCGGACACCTTGTCGCCGCCCACGTCCAGGGTGCGGAACACCACCGGGCGGCCGGCCATGCGCTCGACGAACCACGTGTAGGCGCGGACCTGCTCCTCTTCGGTCGGGATGGCGCCGTGCTGGAAGAACAGGTACTCGGTGCGCAGCAGGCCCACGCCCTCGGCGCCGCGCACGAGGGCCTCGTCCAGCTCGATGGGCAGCTCGATGTTGGCCATCATCGCGATGCGCCGGCCGTCGGGCGTGACCGCCGGCAGGTCGCGCAGGAAGGCCAGCTTCTCGTTGGCGGCCGCCTGCTGGCGGCGCAGCACGTCGAACTCGTCGCGGATGGCCTGGTCCGGGTCCGTCACCACGAGGCCCAGCGTTCCGTCGACCGCCACGCGCCGGCCCGGCGGCATGGTCACCGCGCGGCCGCCGAGGCCGACCACCGCCGGCACGCCGAGGGAGCGCGCGAGGATGGCCACGTGGCTGGTGGTGCCCCCCTCGTCCATGACGAAGCCCAGCACGTTCTCGCGGCCGAGGGCCGCGGTGTCGCTGGGGGCGAGGTTGCGGGCGACGATCACCGAGGGCTCGGTGGGCAGGTCGAGCGCGGGCTTGCCGTCCACCTGGAAGGCGCGCAGCACGCGCTGCTCGACGTCGCGCAGGTCGTTGACCCGCTCGCGGAAGGTCTCGTCCTCGATCTCGAGGAACCGGGTGGCCACGTCGCCGACGGCGCGGGCGAAGGCGGCCTCGGCGTTGATGCGCTCGAGGCGGATCACCGCCAGGGTCGCATCCCAGACCATGGCGTCCTCGAGGATCAGCAGCTGGCTCGAGAGGATGTCCGCCTCGTCGGGACCGAGCTCGCGGGCAAGGCTGTCGACGAGATCCTGGATCTCGCCGCGGGCCTGGTCGACCGCGGCGCCGAACCGCTCGCACTCGGCGGGGATGACGTCGGGCGTGATGGTGCGGCGCTCGGCGACGAGGGCGCGGCGGCGCACGGCGTGCACCGGTCCGACGGCGTAGCCGGGCGAGGCGCCGATGCCCTGGAGGCGCTCCATCCTACAGCCCGGGCTCGGGCTCGGGTACGGCCAGATCGATCGCGATCAGGTGGACCATGCGGCGCAGGGCCTCCTCTTCGTCGGGGCCCGAGACCTCGATCTCGACATCGGTGCCGAACTCGGCCGCCAGGCTGGCCAGCCCCATGATGCTCTTCGCGTTGGCGATCCGTCCGTTGTAGCGGATGGTCACCTCGGAGGCGAAGGTCTTGGTCAGCTTGACGATCCGCCCGGCGGCACGCAGGTGGAAGCCCACCGGGTCGGATACGGTCGCGGTCGCGGTCTTCACGGACTTGGTTCCTCAGGTCGATGGAAAAGGTTGTGAAGGCGACAATTTAGCCGCCGGACTCCGGAATCGCAAAGGTCAGGGCCAGGGCCAGCCCGAAGGCCAGCAGCATCAGGAACTCTCCGGGCAGCCGGCGCCGCAGCACCAGCGGCACGACCATGCCGAAGGCGGCGCCCATGATCAGCAGGCTGGCGTCGACCGAAGCTGCAACATCCTGCAAACGCAACACATACAAGCCGCCCAGGGCGCCGGCCAGGATCATGCCGGAGCGCCGGACCAGGGCGACGGCCCGGTGCCAGCCACGGGCCGACACCACGTCCACCAGGTCCATGCCCAGGCGCAGTCCCTGCTCCAGGCTGATCCAGCGCAGCACGAGCTGGCCCGCCGCGAAGCACACGACGAGCCCCAGGGCGGCCCACCACCAGCCGATCAGGCCCAGCAGGCACAGGGCGAGGGTGAAGGCCGGACGCAGGCCCATCCAGAACAGCTGGTCGCCCAGCGAAGCCAGGGCCCGGCCGAGCGAGTCGCGGAACATCCGGATCAGGCCCGGCGGCGGCGTCTGGCCGGCGGCGGCCTGCTGTTCGAGATGGATCAGGCCGCCGACGAGGAAGTTCGCCAGGTACGGGTTCGTGTTGAAGAACTCGTAGTAGCGGCGGCAGAAGTGGCGGTCGTCCTCGAGGTCGTGCGGTCTGCGGCTGCGCCACGCCACCAGCGTGGCCAGCAGTCCCAGGTTCTGCATGCGCTGCGGGTTCCAGGAACCCTGCAGGCCCAGGGACCACAGCCACACCCGCAGACGGTCGCGCGTGTCCAGTCGCGGCGTGGTCATGCCCGCACCACCGTCCCCAGCGCCACGACGGCCGCCGCGCCGATGGCCAGCCACGGCGCGCTGCGCCGGAGGCCGTACTGCTCGACCACCGCGCCGAGGCCGAGGCCGGGCAGCAGCAGGGCCAACAGCCCGCTGGCCGCCTGGACCCGGGCCGGCAGGTGTCCGAACAGCGGCAGCCACACCGCGTACACCAGGTACGCGGCGGCGACCGTGGTGACCGCGCCCCGGACGAAGGTGACCTGCATGCAGCGCAGGTGCAGGCGCCCGATGCGGCCCAGGTCGCCGTCGCGCAGGGTGCGGTGCCCCCTGAGCATCCAGGCGGTGTTGCCCCTGCGCTCGGCGCCGACGGCGTACTGGCCGGCGATGCTCAGCAGGGAGACCGCCAGCAGCAACCAGCCCAGTTCGGGCAGGCCGGCCGACCCGTGGAGCAGGGCCGGCGTCTGGCTGGCCTCCGCCAGTACGGCCGCTGCCGTGACGCCCACGGTGCTGGTGACCGCGTCGCCCGTGAAGCTCTGGCCGACGGGGATGTTGGCCGCCAGCACGATCTGCAGCGGCAGACCCAGCGCCAGGCCCGTCAACGGATCGCCCAGCAGGAGCCCCGTCAGCAGGGCCGCCGGCAACGGCTGGCTCAGCCAGGTCTGGGCGTAGGCGGTGTCGTCCAGCGCGAGCAGGCCGCCGAGCACGGCAGCCCCGGCGAACCCCACCGGGTCGCCCCAGTCGAGGAACCCGCCGGCGGTCACACCCGCTCCTCCATGTCGGTGATCTGGTCCTGGCCCAGCGGATGGGACCGTCCGCCCGGCACCTGCTGCGCCGCGAGCACGATGCCCATGTCCAGCAGCCGGCGGAACGCCCGCACGTCCTGCCGGTCGACGTAGACGAAGGGCAGCATCTCGTGCTTGCCGGCGCTGAAGTGCATGCCCCCCACGTTCACGCGCGCGACCGGCGCCCCGAGGCGCACGATCTCGGCCATCTCGCCGGCCGAGGCCGTCAGCAGCAGCACGCGCTCGCCCGCCGCTTCGGCCTCGAGCAAACGGGCCGCTGCGGCATGGACCGACAGTACGGCCACGCCGATCTCCGGCGGCACGCTGCTGGCGTAGACCTTGGCCTGCCAGGGGTCGGCGGCGATGGCGTTGCTGGCCAGGAGGATCAGGTCGGGCCGCAGGTGCTGCCCCCACCCCACCGTCACCTGGCCGTGGATCAGCCGGTCGTCGATGCGCGCCAGAGCCACCGCCATCAGCGCGCCCCCAGGCGCACGATCGCCTCGCGCCCCTTGGACACCAGGCGGCTGACCAGGTCGGGGAAGTCGCCGCTGTCGCGCCAGGTGAGGAA
>DAOPJF010000290.1:0-4189 GCA_035399525.1 Candidatus Krumholzibacteriia bacterium
CCCTCGCGCTGGGCCTGATCGGCCTGGCCGCGTGCGGCGACGACGACAACAACCCCACCAATCCGAACAACCCCGAGACCAAGGCCTGGCACGGCACCTGGCTGAGCGCCGGCAGCGACGTCGCCCCCATCCTGGTCAGCCTCTTCCAGTACGACAGCGTGCGCGTGACCATGAACTCGGACAACACCGTCATGCTCGAGACCCATCCGGCCGGCGGCGCGTGGACGACGCTCAACGGCGTCTACTCGGTGACCGAGTCGTCGACCGGCGACGTCGACGCCATCGCCATCAACTATACGGCCTTCGAGCAGGAGGGCATCGTGCAGGTCTGGACGGCGACGCCCGACTCGCTGTGGCTCGAGGTCGTGCAGACCGTGCCCGACATCGGCGCGACGCCCCGGACGCCGGCCAGCGGCTTCGGCTCGGATCCGCAGCTGCTCAACTTCAACATCCAGAAGTACCGCCGCATCGACTAGTCCGGACCGCGGGGCCGGCTCTCCCGAGCCGGCCCCCATTCCACCCGGCCCCTTGGGGCCGGCCGCAGACAGGGGCGAATCATGAACCATGCCGTTTCGCGCGCGCTGGCGGTGCTGCTCGGCCTGGCGGCCCTGGCGGCGCGACCCGCCGCCGCGACCGAGCCGGAGGCCGCCGGTCCCGCCGCACCCGCACCGTTCGCGACCGAAGAGGTCGACCAGGATCCGCGCGAGCTGAACTTCATCGGCTACTACTTCATGCGCAGTGCCCTCTCGGACATCGCGCCGACCAACGAGTTCCTGAAGGGCCAGGTCGTCGGCCGCCTGTTCGGCGGCAACACGACCTTCACCGGGCCCGAGACCAGCGTCTACGCCGAGCAGCGGTTCATCCCCATGTTCACGTACTCGCCGCGCCTGTTCGACGGCTGGGCCAAGATCCGCGCCAGCTTCGAACTCGACTGGACCTGGGGCGACGCCAATTACGGCGCCGGCGGCAACTTCGGCGGCGCGTTCGGCGCCGACCAGGTCAACATGCAGACGCAGAACCTCTTCCTGGAGCTGCGCCCCCGCAAGAACCTGTTCATCAACGCCGGCCTGCAGCGGATCTTCGACAACATCCGCGTGCCCTGGTACACGTTCACCGACGACCTGCTGAACACCGGCTACCGGCTGGCGTTCTTCGGCTCGGACGCCACGGGCATCACGACCCACTGGATGTTCGACACCGACAAGCGCATGAAGGTGGGCTTCTACCAGCTGTACGAGAACCAGGTCGAACAGGACGACGACGTCGTGCTGTACACCGCCGAGGTCGAGAAGGACATGTCCATCGACTCGTCCGTCGGCCTGTCGCTGCGCTACGTGCGCGACCACGGCAACGGCGAGGGCGGCGTGTCCATCCTCGGCCAGGGCCTGAACTCGAACCTGAGCAACTACAACGGCGTGTTCAACTTCAACTTCGGCAACGAGGACTACACGGCCGACGTGCTCTGGGCCGGCACCCAGTTCCACAAGGATCCCCTGCTGCGCCAGGGCAACACCGGCTTCGGCGGCTTCCTGGTCTACAACTTCGGCGAGGCGCGCACCGCCAGCCGCTCGGTGTCCATCGGCGGCGCCGCGGCCAACCTGCGCATCGCGCACCGCTACGGCAGCCAGCTGAACGACCAGGTCGTGCTCGACGCCATCTTCACGACCGGCGACAACAACAACATCGACGACGGCAAGTACAGCGGCGTGCTGACGGGCAACAACTGGAGCTCGCCGGGCGCCGTGTTCATCGGCCACGGGCTGTACCTGCTGCTGCCCCACGGCTCGGTCGTCAACCGCTTCGTCGCCGCGACGGTCGACATCCAGAACCTGGGCTACGGCATGGAGGCGGCGTCGCTGCAGGTGCACAAGGACCTCGTGCCCAACAAGCTGAAGGCGAAGGTGGGCGCCGGCCTCGGCTACGCGACCAGGACCATCGACGGCATGGGCAGCCAGATCGGCACCGAGCTGAACTTCAACCTGCGCTGGACCATGCGGGTCTTCATGGACCTCGAGCTGCACGCGGCCTACATGTGGCTCGGCGACTTCTACGATTCGTCCGTCGTCAACGGGAACCTCGACCACCGGCCGAAGGATCCCTGGACCGTCTTCGCCACGTTCAAGTGGATCAGCTTCTAGAGGAGGTGACCGATGCGCAACCTGACGACCAGACTCTTGACGGGAGCGGTGCTGCTGATGGCCCTGCAGGGATGCTCCTCGACCTCCGGCTGGTACCACCTGCCGGCGGCGGAATTCGACCAGATCGACTACGGCTACGCGATGCACACGACCCGGGTCCGCAACATCCGGGTCGGGTACATCGACGAGGGCAAGGGCGACGTGGTGCTGCTGATCCACGGCCTGGGCAGCAACGCCAAGGGCTGGAGCCGCAACATCCCGGCCCTGACCGGCGCCGGCCACCGCGTCATCGCGGTCGACCTGCCGGGCTACGGGTACAGCGACAAGGAGCCCTACAAGTACAGCATGTCGTTCTACGCGACGGTGCTGGGCGAAGTGCTGACCAACCTCGGCATCGAGAAGGCCACCTGGGTCGGCCACTCCATGGGCGGTCAGATCGCCATGACGGCGGCGCTCGAGCAGCCGGAACGCGTGGCCCGGCTGGTGCTCATCTCGCCGGCCGGCTTCGAGACCTTCACCGACGGCGAGGGCGACTGGATGCGGCGGGCCGTCTCGTCCGAGTTCGTCCAGGACACCACGATCCGCAACATCGCGGTGAACCTGAAGTCGAACTTCCACGACGCCCCGGCCGAGGCCGACTTCATGATCACCGACCGCATCCAGGTGCGCGGCGCGAAGGACTTCAAGGCCTACTGCGACGCCGTCAGCCTGAACGTCGGGGCCATGCTCGACGGTCCGGTGAAGGATCGCCTCGGCGACATCACCCAGCCCGTGCTGGTGCTGTTCGGCGAGAACGACAACCTGATCCCCAACCGCTTCCTGCACGGCGGCCGCACCCGCGACGTGGCCGAGGCCGGCACGGCCCTGCTGCCGAATGCCCGGCTGGTGATGGTTCCGTCCTGCGGGCACTTCGTGCAGTTCGAGAAGCCGACGGAGACGAACGACGCGGTGCTGGCCTTCCTGGCCCGCTGACCGGCGGCGTTCGCCTGCAGAAGGAAGCCCCGCGGCTGCAAGGCCGCGGGGCTTTCGCATCTCCTGGTGCCGGGCTCAGTTGAACGGGTTCGGCGCCGGCCCGCGGAACACGTAGCCGAGCTCGGGAGTGACCGGCGGCGTGGGCAGAGGCCCGGGCCGCGAAGGGACGTCGCCCGGCGCCGGCGGCGCATCGACCCCCAGCCAGGGCACGTTGATGTACGCCATGGTCCCCGTCACCCCGAGATCGATCCGCTCGACATGGCCGTAGCGCGGGTCCCGCAGGTAGAACCGGTAGGTCGACGTCAGCGGAAAGAGCCCGATCGGGTCGCCGTTCTCGTCGACGGCGATCATGCCCGGGTCGCCGTAGAGGTGCGGGAACAGGGTCCGGTCGCGCAGGACGATCTCCCCGTCGGCATCGGTCGTACCCAGCGTCGCCTGGTCGAAGTCCATCATCGCCAGGAACATGGGCGCCGAGGCGTCGAACCGGACCGAGTCCGCGGTGCCGTAGGCCACGAGATGGGCGTAGTACAGACCGGAGTAGGCGTGGACGCCGTCGTCGTCGAGACCGTTCCACACGACCGCATGGGAGCCCGCCGGAGACTCCTGGTCGTAGACGTGGCGGATCGTGCCGCGGGCGACGTCCTCGACGGTCATCACCATCCGCGCCGCCTCGGGCTGGTACCAGCGCAGCGTGACGGCCGCCTTGTTCGCCAGGCCGTCCTGGTAGAACGGCGAGTCCATCAGGATCATCAGGTCGAGCCCGGCGACCCGGTGGCCCTCCTGGTCGGTCACCCTCACCGTGGTCTGCCAGGATTCCGGGCCGTTGTCGTCGCCGCAGGCGGCGACGAGGACGAGCGCGCCGATCAGCGCCATGAGCAGGCGATTCATGCCTTGCCTCCTTTTGAATGTCTTTGCTCATTCTAGGCCAGGATGTAGACTCGGCACAACCCCCCGCCGGAGGCGCCCGGAAAGGATTGTCGTTGAAGTACCTCGAAGAATTCCGGGATCCGCAGTTGGCCCGGGCCCTCCTGGACCGCATCGCCGCGGCCGTGACAAGGCCCTGGACCATCATGGAGATC
>DAOPJF010000291.1:0-4182 GCA_035399525.1 Candidatus Krumholzibacteriia bacterium
GTGCTCGCGCCGAAGGTCTTCTACCTGCTGCTGGGGTCCGTCACCGTCATCGTGTCGGTGTTCGTCGGCGCCTTCGACGCCATGACCGCCGAGTCGGGCTGGTGGCCGCGCACGCGCAAGGGCCTGGGCGTGCTGATCCTCGTGACGGGCCTGCTGACGTTCCTCGCCGGGCTCGCCCAGTGGACCCACGTGAGCCTGCCCCAGGCGCCGGCGCTCACGCATGCGGCCGGGCCTTCGCGGGCGGCGGCCGCGGCCGAGCCCGCTGCGGCCGCATCCGCGGCTGACGCGCCCTCCCTGCCCGACAACGTGGCCTGGGAGAAGGTGCACACGGGCGACAACGTGCAGGCCTTCCTCGATGCGAAGCTCGCCGAAGCCAGGGCCGCGGGCCGTCCGGTGATGATCGACTTCTGGGCCGAGTGGTGCGTGTACTGCAAGAAGCTCGACAAGGCGGTGTGGAACCAGCCCGAGATCGTGGGCGAGGCGCAGCGCTTCGTGACCATCAAGATCGACGCGACCGCGCCCGACGACGACGAGATGGCCGCCATCAAGGCCCGCTGGGACGTGGCCGGGCTGCCGCGCATCGTGTTCATCGACAGCCGCGGCGAGTACCTGGCGGGGCGCTCCTCGGGCTTCGCGCCCGCGCCGGAGATCCTGGCGCTGATGCAGGGCATCCGCTGACGGGCCCGCGGACGGGGCACACGAAGGCCCGGGCCATGCGGCCCGGGCCTTCCTCGTTCGCGACGCGACGGAAGCCCTACTGGAAGCGCACCTCGGAACGGTAGTCGCCGTCGAAGACCTTCAGCGGCCCGCCGATCTCGTTCTCGGTCAGGATCTCGGGCATGCCGTCGCCGTCGATGTCCAGCAGCTCGATGCGCGAGTAGAACTGCTGGTCCTCCCACTCCACGTCGCCCGACACCGAGTCGATGACCTGGCCGCTGTTGAGCACGATCTCGACGCGGCCGTCGCCATCCACGTCGCCGCACCGGACCATCGTCGCATCGTAGTCGCGGATGCTCGTGAACTCGCGCGTGAAATTCACGCCGTCCACGTAGTAGATCTTGCGGTCGGCCACCATGACGATCTCGGTGGCCGGATCCTCGTCGACATTCGCGGTGGTCAGGCACGAGATGGCCTGGTATTCGCCCGGCAGGCTCTCCCAGACCAGCGACCAGTCCTCCAGCTTCCACACGTAGACCTTGCCGCCGCTCGTGCGGCAGATCAGCGCGTCGTCGAAGCCGTCGCCGGAGAGGTCGGCCGCCAGCACCTCGTCGGGGATGCCGCTCAGCCGGATGCTCTTCCAGACGCGCGAGACGCCGCGGCCGTCGGCCTTGTAGACCTGCACCGTGCCGAAGCGCTCGGCCACCGCCACCATCATGCCCGGCTCGCCGTCCAGCGGCTCGAACTTGGCCACGTGATCGAGGCGGTCGGCGGCCCAGGCCAGGCCGCGGTACTGCTCGTAGGTCAGTTCGGGCTGGGCCGGGGCCGCGCCCGCCCTCGCCAGCAACAGGACGGACACCATGGCGGCCAGGCGCCGCGGACGAATCGCGATCGGCATGGAAAACCTCGCAGGGATGGCGCCGGGAAGGGCCGGGGCACCTCGGGCGCGGTTCGGGCGGGGTGACCGGCACAGTATACGCCAGGATCGGGTCGTGGTCACGCGCGGCTTGACGGCGGTCAGAACGGGAAGGGCAGGCCCACCGCCGCGGTCGCCTGCCAGGTCGCGTGGTGGTGACCGCCCTGCAGCAGGACGCGGTACTGGCCGCGCAGGACGAAGCACCAGTGCGCGTCGACGAGCCACTCCTGCCCGGCCTCGAGCAGGCCGGACAGCGCCTTCTCGGCCCGCACGCCGCCGGTGCCGGGCTCGGTGATGCGCGTCGCGCCAAGGCCCGCGCCGGCGAACAGGCGCACCTCGGTGCGGCCCCGCCCCCGGTCGCGGAAGTAGCGGCGGACCAGGCCGTCGGCCGACAGGAGGTCATCGGTGGCCGAGAGGTCCTGGTGCTGGGCCTGCAGCACCAGGCCGCAGTCCCAGGCATGCAGGAAGTCCAGGAACGACGCGGACGCCCCGGGGCGGAAGATGACGCCACCCCCGAGGGTGGTCTCGAGGTCGCCCTGCCCGTCGCTGAGCCCGGCCCCGAGGCCGAATTCGCCGAAGACGAGGATGGGCGCCGTATAGGGCTGGTTCAACCGCGACGGCGGCGGCGTCAGCCGCGGGTTGGGCCGGTCCGGCTGGGCCACGGCCGGACGGGCCGCCCCCAGGACCGCCAGGATGATGGCAAGGCATGCGAACACGCGGGCAGATCGAAGCACGCCACGGACCTCCGGATGGTGACGCGGGGACCGATGCAATCCGGGTGCCTGTCCCGGCGCCGGCCCGACGACCAGCAACCCGTTGCCGCTGAGCGACCTATGCGCTAGGATGGTGCGGTTCGCCGACCGCGGCCCCCGCCGCGGAGCGCCGGGGCCTGCCGGGCCGTGCCCCGGCCTGCCCGGAATCCTGACAGAAAGCGCGGCCCCGTGACCCGCGACGCCGATCCCGCCCACCCCTGCCCACCCGATGCCGTGGTCTCCCTGGCCGACCGCGGCGTGGCCGAGGTCAAGGTCCAGCGCTCGCGCTTCCTGGCCTGGGCTGTGCCCGCCGACGACGAGGACGCGGCGCGCGCCGTGATCGCCGAGGCTGCCCGGCTGCACCACGACGCCCGCCATGTCTGCTGGGCCTGGCGGCTGGGCCGCGGTGCATCGCCGGCGGAGGCCCGCAACGACGACGGCGAGCCCGCCGGCACCGCCGGCGAGCCGATCCTCGTGGCCCTGCGCAAGGCGCATCTCGTGGACTGCGTGGCGGTCGTCGTGCGCTGGTTCGGCGGCGTGAAGCTGGGCACGGGCGGCCTGGCACGCGCCTATGGCGAGGCGGCCGCCCTGGCCGTGGACGCGGCGCCGCGCCGCACGATCCTGCTGGGCCGCCGCTTCGCGCTGCGGTTCCCCTACGCCCTGCACAAGACCCTGCTGCGCCAACTCGAGGCGCGCGGCGGCCGCGTCGAGGCCGAGACCTGGACCGCCGACGTGGCCTGGACCGTGTGGCTGCCCCACTCGCGCTGCCCCGGCTACGCCGACGCGGTGCTCGAGGCGACCCACGGCGCCGTCACCGCTGTCCCGGTGGACGACGGCCCCGACCGCTAGGGACACAGAAAGGGCCCCGGCGCCACCGGAGCCCTTTCCCGTTCGCCTGCGCAGGGAGATCAGCCGACCTGATGCTCGTCCGCGTAGTCGTGCATGTACTTGAAGGTCTTGCTGGTCCGGATCTTCTCGAAGGCCTCTTCCTTGATCTGCCGGATGCGCTCGCGGGTCAGGCCCATCTTCTGGCCGATCTCCTCCAGCGTCATCTCGCGATCGGTGCCGAGACCGTAGTACATCCGCAGGACCTTCGCCTCGCGCTCCTTGAGGTCGCCCAGCATGCGGCCGATGGACGAGTGCAGGTCGTCCTCCATGACGCCGCGGTCCGGGCCGACCCCGGTGGTGTCCTCCAGGAAATCCATGTAGGTGCTGTCCTCGTCGTTGCCGACGTAGTCGTCCAGGAAGAAGTTGTCCTGCATCAGGGGCAGGGTGTCCTTCACTTCCTCGATCGAGAGGCCCAGCTCGGCCGCGATCTCCTCGGGCTCGGGCTTGCGGCGCAGCTTCTGCTGCAGCTCGCCGCTGACCTTCTTGATCTGGTTCAGCACGCGCGCGCGGTTCAGGGGCATGCGCACGATCTTGCTGTGGTTGGCCAGGGCCGCGAGGATCGACTGGCGGATCCACCACACGGCGTAGCTGATGAACTTGTAGCCGCGCGTCTCGTCGAAGCGCTGCGCGGCCTTCAGCAGGCCCAGGTTGCCCTCGTTGATGAGGTCCTCCAGGGGCACGCCGTAGTGCGCGTATTCCTTGGCGATGGACACGACGAAGCGCAGGTTGGCCTTCACCAGCTTGTGCAGGGCCTCGTTGTCGTTGGCGTGGATGCCCCGCGCCAGTTCGCACTCCTCGTCCCGGGACAGCAGGCTGTAGGCCTTCACTTCCTGGAAGTAGAGGTCGAGGTTGCTCATGAGCTGCGCGGCCGGGGCGCTGGCACGGGCGCTCGCACGGGCGGTGCGGCGGCCCTTGCCGGCGGGACGGGCGCTGGTCGTCTTGCTCACGGTCGTCTTGGCCATCGGTCAT
>DAOPJF010000292.1:0-4168 GCA_035399525.1 Candidatus Krumholzibacteriia bacterium
CGTGTGCATCTCGCCCTGGGTGACCAGCACCGTCTGGCCCAGGTGGCCCTGGTGACGCACCTCGAAGGTGGGGTCCTCCTCGTGGATCTTGGTCAGGCCGGCGGACATCTTGTCCTCGTCGCCGCTGGTGACGGGCTTGATGGCGTCGGCGCTGGTGGGCACCGGGTAGGCGATGGGCGGCAGGGCGATGTCGATGCCCGAGGCCAGGGTGGTCCCGGTGTGGGTGGCCTTCAGCTTGGCCGCCACGACGATGTCGCCGGCGGTGACCGTGTCGATCTTCTCCTTCTGCTTGCCGACGCAGACGCTCAGCTGGCCGATGCGCTCGCTGTTGCGGCCGTCGCCGCAGTTGGCGTTGTCGCCCGAGCTGAACGAGCCGCTGAACACGCGCAGGAAGGTCTGGTCGCCGCCCTGGGCCTCGTACTGGCGCTTCCAGGCGAAGGCCACGGCCGGGCCGTCGGCCGACGGCGTGAAGGCGGTCGGGGTGTCGGTGCCCGCCTTGGTGCCCTTCATCTCGGAGCGGGCGCGGCGGTAGGAGGTCGGGATCAGGTGCTCGACCGCGCGCAGCAGGGAGGTCACGCCCACCTCGGTGTCGGCGGCGGTCAGGAACACCGGGTAGACCGTGCCCTCGGCGGTGCCCTTCTTCAGGCCGGCGATCAGGTCCTCGTCCGACAGGGTCATCTCCTCGAGGTACTTCTCGGTCAGGGCGTCGTCGGCGCTGGCGGCGGCATCGATCAGCTGCTCGCGGGCGGCCTGCACGTCGTCGTTCATGGAAGCGGGGATGGGCACCTCGACGGCCTTGTTGCCGTCGAACTCGTAGGCCTTCATGTTGATCAGGTCCACGATGCCCTTGAAGCCGTCCTTCTGCCCGATGGGCAGCTGGCAGGGAGCCACGCCGCTGATGCGCTCGCTCAGGTGGGCCAGGGTGCCCGGGAAGTCGGCGTGCTCCTTGTCCATCCGGTTGATGACGATGAAGGTGGACAGGTGGGTGGAGCGCAGCTGGTTCTACAGGTTCTCGGCCGCGACCTCGAAGCCGCCGTCGGCCTTGACCACGAACAGCACGCCCTCGACCACCCGCAGGGCCGCGTACATGTCGCCGCGGAAGTCGTCCACGCCCGGGGTGTCGATGATGTTGATCTTGACCCCGTCGAATTCGGTCCAGGCCAGGCTGGCGCTGATGGTCTGCTTGCGCTCGATCTCCTCCTCGAGGTAGTCGAACACCGAGCTGCCGTCATCGACGTTCCCGCGGCGGCCCACCTTGCCCGTGACATGGAGCATGGCGTCGGCGAGGCTCGTCTTGCCGACGCCGTGGGGTGCAACCAGGGCGATATTCCGGATCTTGTCCATGGGGTACGTCTTCAACGGTCATCCTCCCTGTTGCAGGGGCTTCAGGCGGTGACTCCGGTCCCCGACACCCCGTGCGCTGCTGCTGCGGGGTGCGGCCGCCGGAAGCCCGGCGGTGAAGGCCGGATACGCGGAGGGATACGGTTGCCGTGAGCCGGTAAGGACAGGCCGGCGACCGGATTTCGCGACGAAAGGCTATGTTAATAGACCGACAAATGGCTGTCAACAGAGGGCCGCCGGAAGCCCCGGGGTGAAAGTTCTGGACACAAAAAGGCCCGCTCGTTACTGTTATCCGGGTCTCGGAACCGGTCCGACCGGCCGTCCCCGAACCGTTGCCGCCCCACGACATAGCCAGCCGTCAGGCGCCCGACGCGGCCGCTGCGGAGCCGCGCCCCGGCCGAGGTGGAAATCGATGAAGTTCAGCACAGCCCTGTCCCTGATCCCGGGCCTGCTCATGCTCGTCGGCGGCTCCGTCGCCGCGGCCCAGGACCAGCCCGCGGCCAGCGCGGCCGACTCGGTCAAGACGCCGGCCCCGGCCGAGGCGGCGCCGGTCCAGCTCGAGTACGACGACTACAAGGTCAAGGGGTACACCCTGTCCGTGTTCGGCGGCAACTTCTCGGGCGCGACCTACCTCGACCTGCCCATGGTCGGCGACCGCACGGTGGTCGAGCAGACGTTCACCGACGAGCTCGGTCCCGCGGACGTGCTCGGGTACGACGGGCACCCGCTGCCCCAGGCCCGCCAGTTCTTCGCCGGCACGACCCTGCGGGTCTACGACGCCGCCCAGAAGGAGATCAAGTCGGGCCCGGCCTACGGCGGCCGCATCGGCATCTACATCTCGGACAGCTTTCACCTGGACCTGCAGGGCACCTACGCCTCGGGCAAGGCCGTCACCACCATGGTCAAGGTCGACCAGTTCGACGCCAGCAAGAACGTGCGGGTGCAGGTGGACGAGGACGACGGGTTCGCCGTCTACAAGGGCGGTCTCGGCCTGATGTACGACGCGTACCCCGCCACCATCTTCGGCGTGGTGCCCCGGCTGGGCTTCGGCCTCGGCGGCATCATCAACCGGTACAGCATCCTGCCCGACAAGACCTCGCTGTACCTCGAGGGCAGCCTGGGCCTGGCCTACGGGCTGGGCGACCGCCTGAAGGTCATCGCCCAGGCGGACGTGACCAACTTCGCCTTCGACGTGGACGAGCTCGGCCACTCCAACATGGTCAACTACGCCACCCTCAGCCTGGGCGTCAGCTGGTTCATCGACGTGCTGCCGGACGACGTGCGGGCGGCCCACCGGGCCCGGAGCGGCCACTAGGCCGACCGCCGACGGCGGTCCCCGACCGCAGGACACCGCCGGCCCCGGGCCGGCTGCAGGACAAGCAAAAACCGCCGGGGCCGAAACCCCGGCGGTTTTCTCGTGGCAACGGTCCCCTGCGGGGCCCGCCGCTACTTCTTCTTGGCCGCGGTCTTCTTGACGGCCTTCTTCGTCGCCTTCTTGGCGACCTTCTTCTTGGCGACCTTCTTGGCAGCCTTCTTGACGACCTTCTTCTTGGCAGCCTTCTTGGCGACCTTCTTCTTGGCAGCCTTCTTGGCGACCTTCTTCTTGGCAGCCTTCTTGGTGGCCTTCTTGGCGACCTTCTTCTTGGCGGCCTTCTTGGCGGGCTTCTTGGCCGCCTTCTTCTTGGTCGTCTTCTTGGCAGTCGCAGCCGCCGTCAAGACTTTCCTCTCCTCCATACCGAACCTCACTTGTTGAGTGTTCCGCGTCCGCCCGAGTCCCGCACCCTTGGGACCGTCGAGCAAGACCTCCTGTCAGGACGTTGCTTGCGCCTCGTTTGGCGTCAGGCTGCCAGCGGAAGCAACGGCATTATTTCGACCGTCGAGAAAGAGTGTCAATAAAAAAAAGAGGACAGCGACCGTGCTGTCCTCTTTTTTTTTGGTGCCCGGGGCGGGATTCGAACCCGCACGGCTTGTGGCCACTACCCCCTCAAGATAGCGTGTCTACCAATTTCACCACCCGGGCGCGGGTCTACTGGCCGCCGCCGCCGGACGTCTGCGCCGGCGCGTCGGTGGCCGCCGGAGCATCGGTCGTCGCGGGAGCGTCGGTGGTCGCGGGCGCCTGCTGCACGGGCACGCTGAGCTCGCCCTGGCGCGCCGCGTCGTTCAGCACGCCGGTCTTGCCGCGCTGCACGCCGCTGTTCTCGGTCACGAACAGCAGGAAGCTGGTGACGAAGAACGCGACCGCCAGGTAGATGGTCAGCTTGTGCAGCAGCGTGGTCATGCCGCGCGAACCGAGCAGCTGCTGGGGGGCGCCGCCGGCGCCGCCGAAGGCCCCGGCCAGGCCGCCGCCCTTGCTCGACTGGAGCAGGACGACCGCGCTCAGCACGAGGCAGACCAGGATGTGGACGATGATCAGAAGCGTATGCACCATGGGTCTTTCTCCAGCTGGGACCACCGGGACACGGATCACCGGTCCGGCAAGCCGGACCGGTGAGGGACGGGAAATCTAACACCGCGAAACGGCCCTGTCAAACTGCCCTTGGAAGCCCCGCAGGAGGCCCTCAGGCGTCGTTCAGGGCCGCCACGCCCGGCAGATCGAGGCCCGCCATGAACTCCAGCGAGGCCCCGCCGCCGGTCGAGATGTGGGTGATCCGGTCGGCCAGCCCGAGCTGGTTGACCGCCGCGACCGAGTCGCCGCCGCCGACCACCGAGCGGGCGCCGCCGTCGGTGGCCTGGGCCACGGCTTCGCCCACGGCCCGGGTGCCCACCGCGAAGGACGGCAGCTCGAACACGCCCATGGGGCCGTTCCAGAAGATCGACCGGGCGCCGG
>DAOPJF010000293.1:0-4165 GCA_035399525.1 Candidatus Krumholzibacteriia bacterium
CGTGCGCCGCGCCTGGGACGACGGCTCGGCGTTCGCGCGCCTGCAGGCCTGGGTCGCCGCGCAGGACGGCCGCCTGGACCTCGACCGCGACGACTTCGGCCTGGTGACCGCGCCGCTGGCCACCGAGATCACCGCGCCGGCCGACGGCTGGCTCGCGGGCATCGACTGCCGCGCCCTGGGCCTGGCGCTGGCCGACATGAAGGGCGCCCGCCGCACCGTCGACGATCCGCTGGACCTCGGCTGCGGCCTCGAGTTCCTGCCCCAGGTGGGCGACCGCCTGGCCAAGGGCGACGTCATCGCCCGCGTCTTCTGCGACCGCCGCGACGAGGCCGAGGCCGCCGCTCAGCGCGCGCTGGCCGCGCTGTCGTTCAGCGCGTCGGCGGTGGCGGGGCGGGATCTGGTGATGGGGAAGGTCCGCTGACGCGCCGTAGCCCGCGGCCGGGCGCGGTCGGCGAAGACGCCTCCGACGCGCCCGACCGCGGGCTGCGGCGCGTCAGCGTTGCAGGAGTTGGGGGAAACGGTTAAGGCCAGGATATCATCGCAGGGATCGCTGCGGCTGTCTTGGTCGCGGCCGACCGGGTCGAGGCGCTGCTCGATTTGCTTGCTGGAACAATCTGGACGTCAACCTTAAGTGCAACAGTCTGTTACGTCGCCAGTGCCCCCCGGGGGAAATCCTGCCCGCCTGTCCAGATCCACGCCCACCTGTGCCCCGACTGCGGCCGCGTCGAAGTCGACGGCCGCCCGGTCGCGCACACCGAAGCCGAACGCCTCCGATGCGACGCCGCCGTCGCCGCACCCAGCGGCCGCAACACCACCACCATCCCGCCGCGAACACCGCTGGATTCGCACCGGCCGGCGCCGTATGCTCATCCGTGATGCTTGGCCCGGTACGGGCGTACCGAACGACCCTTGGATGATCGAGCACGGCCCCGCGATCCGGACCGCGCGATCGGCTGCGATGACGAGACCTATGCGCTTCCGTTTCCCATCCTGGCTTCTCGCGATCGCGGTGATCGGCATGCTCGTCGGCTGCGGCGCGCCGCGTCAGGCCGTCCTGCCCGGCGGCGATGCGGCGGCGGGCCTCGATGCGGCGGGGCACGAGGTCGTCCAGCCCGGCGACGTCGTCCGCGTGCAGCTACGCTCGGGCCGCGCGACGGTGGGCGAGGTCGTCACCGTCGATCCGGACTCGCTGGTCCTGGGCCGCAGCGGCAATTTCGGCTACGAGACCGAGTCGATCCCCGCCGACCGCATCGTGCGCATCGAGCTCGACGCCGGCGAGACGGGCGGATCGGCGGCGCTGAAGGTCGGCGGCATCCTGGGCCTGGTGGTCGTCGCCTTTGCGCTCGGCATGCTGGTGTCGGGCGGGTGGGGCCTCAACTAGGTTCGCCCGCCGGGAATCCAACCCATGGAGGTGCGCATCGTGCGATCGCGACGGCTGGCGGCACCCGCACTCATCCTCCCGGCCTTCATCCTCATGGCCTTCATCCTCGCGGGCCCGGGCTGCACCGACGACCCGACCGCCCTGACCCTCGAGGACTACGGCATCCACCCGGGCCTGCAGCTGGCCGACGGGGCGCCCTCGGTACCCGCGAATATCGTGACGTTGCAGCTTACGGGAGCCGGCGCCGATTCCTGCGTCGTCTGGAACAGCACCGACCAGGGCAACGTCGCGCACCAGGCCTTCCCGCTCGATGCGGCGACGCCCCTGCGGGTCACCTGGACGCTCGAGCCCGGCGAAGGCCTGAAGATCGTGCAGGCGCGGTTCTACGGGCACGGCGGCGCCGCTTCGCAGGTGTGCGCCGACTCGGTGGTCGTGGACCAGACGCCGCCCGAGCCGGGCGCGGCGCGCTTTCCCCCGGGGGGCGCCGAGCCGGTCGGCACGACGGTCCGGTTCGCCTGGTCGCCGTTCGTCGACGCCGTCTCCGACAGCCAGCACGTCGTCTATCAACTGGCCGTCCACACCGGCGACCGGGACTGGCTGGTGGATTGCGGCGCGGCCACCGAGGGCATCGTCGTCGATCTGCCCCGGGCCTCGGCCGTGACCTGGAGCGTCGCGGCCGTCGATGGTGCCGGCAACCGCCGCGAGCTCGCCTGTCCGGCGTTCACGACCTGGGATCTCGCCCTGCCGGCGTTCGTCGCCATCGAGGCCGGAACGTTCATGATGGGCAGCCCGGAGTCCGAGCCGGGTCACCAGTCCTACGAGACGCTGCACCAGGTGACCCTGACGCACGGGTTCGCCATCGGCGCCACCCAGGTCACCTACGGCACGGTCATCCCTCTCATGCAGTGGGCGTTCGACCATGGGCTGGTCACTGTCGACGCCTCGTTCGTCCGCGATGCCGTGGGCGGCGATGGCGATATCGTTTGGCGCTTCGAGTTCTCGATCATCCAGTTCGACGGCTCGTCGTTCTCTTTCGTACCGCCGTACGGCAACTACGCGGCCATCTGCCGGGAGTTGACCTGGTACGGCGCGGCAGCATTGTGCGACTGGCTCAACGCCGCCGGCGGATTCGACCTGGTCCACGATCGCAGCAACGGCTGGGCTGCGCACGGCGACATCTACGCCGTGCACGGGTTCCGCCTGCCGACGGAGGCCGAGTGGGAGTACGCCTGCCGCGCGGGTTCGTCCACGGCCTTCTGGAACGGCGACCTCGCCGAGGATTGCCCGTGCCCCGGCTGGCCGTGCAATTGCTGTTCCGACGCCGTGCTGGGAGCCGTGGGGTGGTACTGCGCGAACTACTCAGGCTGGGACGCAGAACCGGCGCGCAAGCCTGCCAACCCGTGGGGCCTCTTCGATGTCCACGGGGGCGCCGGGGACTGGTGCTACGACACCGCGAATGGTATTGCCTACGGAGCAGGCGCCGTCGTCGATCCCGTGGATTGGGAGAATCCCGGCAGCCATTGCGTGCGTGGTCGGGCGTCTGGTTCCATCGTGGATGCCTATCCGCCACGCTGTCGCGCGGCCTCGCGAGGTGGCGGCAATGCGCCGATGGCGCCGATCTGCGGCTTCAGGCTGGTGCTGTCCGGCATCGCCGACGTCGCCCGCTGACCAAGACCAACCGGGAGCCCGGATCCCTCCAGGCGCCCGGTCGCTTCGTTCCTTCGCTCAGGCGTCGCCTCCTACCGCGCCAGCGTCAGCTTCACCGTCGCGGTCGCGGTCCCACTCGCCGTCCAGGCAGGCGAACCAGGCGTCGGTGGGGCCGGTGAAGTCGCATGCGCCCTGCCCGATGCGGTGCAGCGGCGCCGGCAGGACGGCGTGCGACCCGGCCAGCATCAGGTAGCGCGCCCCCCACTGCTGCACCGCCGTCTGCGCGAGCCGGCGCAGGGACGCCGTGCTGTCATCGCCGTAGGGTGACCAGAACAGCACGTCGTCCAGCGGCAGCACCGCCGCCTGCAGGCCCTGGTCGCGGCGATGCCGGGACAGGTCCTCGCACGCGGGCACCAGCGCGTCGGGCGCGACGCACACCCAGTCGAGGGCGGCGGACTTGAGATGGGGGGGGAGGTCGGCCAGGGCCGCGCGGGGCGGCGGCAGCAGCCAGAAGAACGAGAGGCAGATCAGGGCGCACCGGATGCGCGGACGCACACCGGCGCCGGACGGACGTTTCGACATGGAAACAACCTCCTCGGGAAGTCAGGCACCGGCTTGCGACGACTCGCGCGAACTCGATCCCGGTGCCAGCGTCATGCGACACTTCACAAGGGGTATCAAGTTGCGGGTCGTCACCTCCCAGGCTGATCCGAAAAGGTTGGCGACGGGAGCATACACGAAGCGGCGCGGGCGGGGTCGTGGACATGGTGGTCCGCGAGCGCTGCGGTGCGGCGGATACGCGCGGAGGCCCGGTCACCGGGACCGGGCCTCCGTGAGCGGGACGCCTGCGGGTCTACTCGTTGTACAGGGCCTTCAGGTTGCCCCACGACGTGTTGTCGGTATCCACGGCGCAGCCGCCGATGGTCAGGGTCAGCGCGGTGAAGTCCCAGGCGGCACCGGTGGTGCGGCCGGCGCCGCAGCCGGAGTCGAGCAGGTCCGGGTAGTTCGCCGGGATCATCTCGCCGATGGCGGTGGTCGCGATCCGCGTGCCGTTGCCGATGTAGAAGGCCATGCACGTCTCGGGATAGGCGTCGAACTGCGCCGAGACGAATCGCATTTTTGAAAAAAGCTGCGCGG
>DAOPJF010000294.1:0-4114 GCA_035399525.1 Candidatus Krumholzibacteriia bacterium
GCACGTGGAGGTCTGCGCCCTGCGCGAGATGACCAGCACGGACCTGATCGCCGCCTGCGACGAGTACACCGACCTCGGCAGCATCCGCAACGAGGTGGCGCTGGACGCGCCTCCGCCGCGGGAGATCCGCAACGAGATCCAGGTGGACGACGACTTCAACAGCAGCTCGTTCAAGGTGCAGGACACGAGCTTCGACTTCTAGCCGCACCCCGCCTGCAGCGATCGTCGCCGCGGCCGGCCGTCACCACGGTCCGGCCGCGGCGATCTTCCTGCGGTAGCCTTCCTGCAGCCGCCGCGTGACCGCGCCCGGTCGGCCGTCGCCCACGGCGCGCCCGTCGATGCGGACCACCGGCAGGATCTCGCGCACGCTGCTGGCCACGAACACCTCGTCGGCGCCGGCCAGGTCGGCGCAGCGCAGCACGGCCTCGCCCGCCGGGATGCCCAGCTCGCGGCACAGGCCCAGCACGCGCTCGCGCGTGCGCCCCGCCAGGAACGCGCCCTCGGCGGCGGCGGGCGTCGCCACCGCGCCCTCCCGGACCAGGAACAGGTTGCTCAGCGAGCCCTCCAGCAGCACGCCGTCCGGACCGGTCAGCAGCGCCTCGGCGCAGCCGGCGGCCGCCGCCTTGCGCTGGGCCAGGAGCGTGGTGATGCCGTTGATGGTCTTGATCTCCGGCAGGTTGCCGCGGGCGTAGCCCTCGGGCAGGCATAGCGCGCCGATGCCGTCGGCCTGCCACGCGGCCAGGTCCGGCGGCAGCGGGGCCAGCGTCACCAGCACCGTGGGCGTGAGGGTGTGCAGGCGGTCCAGCGGCAGCGGCCGGTCCGGATCGCCGCCGCGGGTGACGGTGATGCGGACGCGGCCGTCGCGCCCGTGCCACCGGTTGCGCTCGACCAGCCCGGCGATGATGGCCTCGAGCGCGGGCTCGTCCACCGGCACCGCCAGGTCGATGGCCGCCCCGTGCCGCACCAGCCGCGCCGCGTGCGCCGGCAGGTCCAGCGGGCGGCCGCCGTACACGCGCAGCGTGGTGTAGATGCCGTCGCCGTAGAGGAAGCCGCCGTCCCAGATCGAGACGCGCGCCTCGCGGCCGTCCACGTACTGTCCGTCGAGGTAGACGATCACCGCCGTGCCCTTTCCGCCGGCCGTGCCGGCCCGGCGAGCATGGCACAGGCGGGCGGGGCGGGCAAGATCCCGCAGGGGGAAAGGGGCGCGCCGCCGGCTGCCACCGGCGGCGCTGGAGGTGCCCCACGAAGGGTCCGGACGCGATGCGGGTCAGGCGGTGGCGGCGGCGGCCAGCGGCCGTGCGGCGGCCAGGGCGCGCGCGGCGGCGTCGGCGCCCAGCGCGATGCGGCGCTGCTGCACCTCCTGGTCCCAGCGCACGGCCAGGCAGGCGTCACAGGCGGCGATGGCGGCGTCGGGATCGCCCTGGGCCATGGCCACGTCGCAGAGGTTCAGCACGGCGCTCACGTGGTCGGGGGCGACCGCCAGGACGGTGTCCAGTTCGCGGCGCGCCTCGGGGAAGTGCCCCCGCATGAAGGCGGCCACGGCCAGGTTGTTGCGGGCGTCCGGGTCGGCGGGCAGCGCGGCGCTGACGGCCGCGAAGTCGTCGTGGGCCGCGTCGTACCGCTCGGCGCGCATGCGCACCACGCCGCGGTTGTAGCGGGCGTCGGTGTCCGCCGGATCGACCGCCAGGACGTGGTCGTAGCAGCCCTCGGCCCGGGCCAGCTCGCCCAGCCCCGCGTACAGCGCACCCAGGTGGCCGAAGCCGTCCGTGCGGTCCGGCGCAGTGGCCACGACGGCGGCGAAGTGATCGAGCGCGGCGGCCAGGTCGCCGTCGACCAGGGCCTCGCGGCCGGCCTCGAGGGCGGTGGCGGCGGCGGCATCCTGCGGGTGGCTCATGGGACTCTCCTGGTTCGGGACGCGGTGCGGCGCGCCGGAGGGCGCCGCGGGATTCCGGTCGCTTCACGCAAGCGGCGTGCCCGCCCGGCGGCGGCGGCCATCGGTCCAAGCGCATGGGGCAGGGAGAGTTGTCCGGGCGGCCCCGCCGGCCCGCTGCGCGTTGGTCGGGCCCGCTGGCAGGATTTCGACCCCCCTTTGGGGAATTGCCGGGCGGCCGGCGGTCGTGGTTGACACACCTTCACGTTCTGTTATTTTTGCAACAAGACAGCCGGGATCCACATCCCGAAAGGAACCGGGCGGCGCGCCGCCAGCCGGATGGCGGGACGCGCCGCGTCCTTCCGCAGGGAGCCTCCATGTTCGAACAGTTCATCCCCGTGCTCATGGTCCTGGCCGTCGCGGCGTTGTTCGCCGGCGCCTTCCTGGGCCTGAGCTTCTGGCTGGGCCCGAACCGGCCCAACCCGTTGAAGGACTCGACCTACGAGTGCGGCGTCCCCGTGCGCGGCACGACGCAGATCCGCTTCTTCGTGCGGTTCTTCCTGGTCGCCATCTTCTTCCTGCTGTTCGATCTCGAGGCGGTGTTCCTGTACCCGTGGGTCATCTCGTACCAGGCCCTGATCGCCGCCGGCCACGGGCTGTTCGCCCTGGCCGAGATGGGGGCGTTCGTCCTCGTCCTGCTGGTCGGGTTCGTCTACATCTGGAAGAAAGGCGGCCTCGAATGGCAGTAGACCTGGAGAATCCCAGCAACTACATCACCACCAGGCTGCGCCAGGCCGTCAACTGGGGCCGCAAGTACAGCCTGTGGCCGCTGCCGTTCGGCGTGGCGTGCTGCGCCATCGAGTTCATGAGCACGGTGTCGAGCTACAACGACATCAGCCGCTTCGGCGCCGAGCTGGTGCGGTTCTCGCCGCGGCAGAGCGACCTGATGATCATCGCCGGCACCATCAGCTACAAGCAGGCGCCGATCCTCAAGACCATCTACGCCCAGATGTGCGAGCCCAAGTGGGTCATCGCCATGGGCGTGTGCGCCAGCAGCGGCGGCTTCTACAACAACTACAGCACGCTGCAGGGGGCGGACCGGGTCATCCCGGTGGACATGTACGTGGCCGGCTGCCCGCCGACCCCGGAGAACCTCCTTTTCGCGCTGACGCAGATCCAGGAGAAGGTCGAGAAGGAAGGCCTGGTGCCGTCGCACGTGCGGCATCCGGGCTTCGCCGAGGCCCAGGCCTGACCCCGGCGGGGGCGGGTCGAGACACCCTCAGCTCGGGCGGAGCCGCGCCTGCGGCCCGCCCCAGGGACGGACAAGCATGAGCCAGAAGCTCGTCGAACGACTGCAGCGGGAATTCGGCGCGGACATCCTCGCCACGGCCAGCCACCACGGCGACGAGTCCGTGACGGTGGCGCCCGGCAAGCTGCGCGACGTCCTGGTCCACCTGCGCGACAAGGAGGGCTGCGAGCAGCTCTCGGACGTGGCGGGCGTCGACTTCCCCGGCCGCGACAAGCGCTTCCAGGTCGTTTACCTGCTGCGGTCGTGGGAGAAGAACCACCGGCTGCAGGTGAAGGTCGACGCGGCCGAGGACGAGGCCGTGCCCACGGTCAGCGACCTGTACCGCAGCGCGGACTGGGCCGAGCGCGAGACCTGGGACCTGCTGGGCATCCCGTTCGCCGGGCACCCCGACCTCAGGCGCATCCTCTGCCACCACGAGTTCGAGGGGCACGCCCTGCGCAAGGACTACCCCATCGAGCAGGGCCAGGAGTGCAGCCGCCCCGAGAAGCTGTTCACCGACGAGGACATCGCCCGCGCCGCGGCCCGCGCCACCGCGCTGGTCAGCGACCCGAGCGGCGTGGTGGACGAGGTGCATCCTTCCGATCTGCTGACGGTCAACATCGGCCCGAGCCACCCCGCCATGCACGGCGCGCTGCGCGCCGAGATGCTGCTGGACGGCGAGACCATCCTCGAGGCGCGCACGGAGATCGGCTACATCCACCGCTGCTTCGAGAAGGAGGCCGAGGACCACACCTGGGCCCAGGTGATGCCCTACACCGACCGCCTGAACTACTGCTCGGCCATGCTGAACAACAGCATCTACGCCATGGCGGTCGAGAAGCTGATCGGGGTGGAGGCCACGCCGCGGGCGCAGGCGATCCGCGTGGTGGTCAGCGAGCTTTCGCGCATCATCGACCACCTGGTCTGCGTGTGCACCAACCTCGTGGACATCGGCG
>DAOPJF010000295.1:0-4096 GCA_035399525.1 Candidatus Krumholzibacteriia bacterium
CGCGGCATCGGTGATAGCCGAAGGCGAGGTGATGCAGCTTGCCGCGGCCAAGAACCTGGAGACCACCGAAGACGAATATCTCGCTGTCATCAAGGCGAAGACGGCGGCCCTGTTTTCCGCCGTGACCCGCTCGCGCCCGAGGCCGCCGAGCGCCGCCCGCCGCGCCTCGTCCGGCAGCAGGCCGGCCAGCGCCGCCCGCAGCGCCTCGGCATCACCACTGGAAAACAGGGCCGCCGCGCCGGCGGCCGCCTCGACATTGGGCGGGATGTCGCTGACCAGGCAGGCGCGGCCGTAGCTCATCCCCTCCAGCAGCGTGATGGACAGGCCCTCGAGGGTCGACGGCAGCACCACCAGTCCGGCGTTGGTGTACAGTTCCTCGAGGATCGGCCCGTGCACGTAGCCCAGGAACAGGGTGCCTTCGGGCGCCTCGCTGCGCAGGCGCGCCGTGTAGGCCGGGGTGAAGCCCGCATCGCCGGCGATCACCAGCCGCCACCGCTCGCGCAGCGCCGACGGCAGGCGGCCCCAGGCCTCCAGCAGCAGGTGGCAGCCCTTCTCGGGCACCAGGCGCCCGACGAACAGCACGTACGGTCCGGTGATGCCGCGCTCGCGGATCTCGCGCGGCGCACGCTCGACGGCCGCGCCGATGCCGTTGGGGATGTAGGTGACCGCACGCCGGTGCTGGGCCAGGTAATGGTCGCGCAGGGCCTTCGACACCACGATGGTGCCGTCGGGCAGGACCGCGGCCGCCGACTCGCCCACCTTCAGCACGCGGCGCGCGAAGCCCCCCCACTTCTCGCGCTGCCAATCCAGGCCGTGCACCGTCACGACGGTACGCTTCGGGCGCCCCAGGCGCCGCGGCAGGCCCGCCAGCAGGCCGGGCCCGAGCGCGTGGTAGTGCACGATGTCGCAGCGGTCGCCCAGGACCTGCAGCGTCGCGAGCACCGAGTGGCTGATGGCGTCCAGGTGCTTGGTGGCGATGCTCGGCACGCGGCGCACCCGCACCCCCGGCAGCCCCGCGGGGCCGTCGAGGGTGCTGTAGTGCGGTCGGCTGAAGATGTCCACGTCGATGCCCAGGGCCGGAAGCCGCGCGGCCAGTTCGGCCACGTGCTTCTCGATCCCGCCGTGGATCGGCGGGTAGCCCTTCTGGCCGATCATGGCCACGCGCAGCGGTCGCTCCGTCGTCACCCCGCCCGGACCATCCTTTCCCGCGGCGTCAGTCGTTGTAGACCAGGTCCAGCGGGCGGCCGTCCTCCTTGATGGAGCGGCAGGCCTGCTCGAGCACCTGGACCACGCGCAGCCCGTGGACGCCCGTCGACATCAGCGACGCCTTGCCGTTGATGACGTCCACGAAGTGCTGGGCCTCGATCCGCAGCGGCTCGACCGTGTCCAGGCGCGGGATGAAGACGTCGCCCGAGCGGTACAGCAGCTGGAACTCGCCGAAGCTCTCGTAGTGCGGCTGCACGTCCACGCCCTTGTCGTAGACGCGGATCTTCTCCGCCGGCGAGACGTCGTCGTAGACCAGCATCTTGCGGCTGCCCACGACCGTGCAGTTGCGGATCTTGTTGGGATCCAACCACGAGACGTGGATGTGCGCAAGCCGTCCGTTGGGGTACTCGAGGGTCAGGAAGGCCACGTCCTCCACGCCCAGGTCCTGCTGCACGTAGCAGCGGCCCGTCGCGCTGACCCGGACGGGGTCGCCGTCGAACAGGAAGTTCAGCATCGAGACGTCGTGGGGCGCCAGGTCCCAGACCACGTTGGCGTCCTTCTGGAACAGGCCCAGGTTCACGCGCTGGATGTTCACGTAGTAGACGTCGCCCAGCTCGCCGGTGTCCATCAGGCTCTTGATCTTCCGCACGGCCGGCGTGTAGATGAAGGTGTGGCCCACCATGACGTGGCGGCCCTGCTTCGCCGCCAGGGTGTTCAGGGCGCGGCAGTCGTCGGCCGTGGTGGCCATGGGCTTCTCGAGGAACAGGTGCTTGCCGGCCTCGAGCACCTGCTTGCCGAGGCGGAAGTGGGTCGTCATGGGCGTGGCGACGACCACGGCGTCGATGGACGGGTCCTCGATGATGCGCATGTGGTCGGTGGTCTTCAGCGCTCCCGGATACAGCAGACCGACGTGCCCGAGGCGCTTCTCGTCCAGGTCGGCGATGGCGGCGACCTCGGCGTCGGGCAGGGCGTTGAAGTTGCGGATCAGGTTGGGGCCCCAGTAGCCGCACCCGATGACGCCGATCTTCAGCATGATCCGTTCTCCTTGTTTGGGGCGCCGGCGGCGCCGTTCGCCGTGCACGCGGAACCGGCGTGCGCGACCGACCGCGCGGAGCGGCGCTCCGCATCGCGGCGGGCTTGCGCCCGGATGGCGGCGGGGGACGGAGGCTAGTAGCCCCCGGTCCCCCGCAGCACGACCGGAATGGTCTTGAGCATGATCGCCAGGTCCTTGAGCGGGGACCAGGTGTTGATGTAGCGGACATCCAGCCGCACCATGTCGTCGAAGGACACCTGGCTGCGGCCGCTGACCTGCCACAGGCCGGTCAGGCCGGGGACGGCCTTCAGGCGCTCCATGTGCCAGGGCTGGTAGTTCTCGATCTCGTAGGCGATCGGCGGGCGGGGACCGACGAGCGACATCTCGCCGCGCAGGATGTTGAACAGCTGCGGCAGCTCGTCGAGGGAGGTCTTGCGCAGGAAGGCGCCCACGCGGGTGATGCGCGGGTCGGCCTTGATCTTGAAGAGGTCCTCGCCGCCGTTGGTCTGGCGGCAGCCGTCCTTGTCGCCGGCGATGAACATGGCCGCGAACTGGCGGTGGATGGCGTCGTCGCTGTTGTGGACCATCGAACGGAACTTGAAGAACGGGAACGGACGGCCGTCCTTGCCCAGGCGCTCCTGCACGAACAGGACCGGGCCCGGGCCGCTGCGCTTGACCGCGATGGCGATGGCCGCCATCACCGGGGCGAGCAGCAGCAGCATGACCGAGGCGACCAGGACGTCGCCCGCACGCTTGAGCCACGCCAGGCTGCCGTAGTAGCGGGACGTGTCCGCCGGGATGTAGAAACGAGGGGTCGCGAGAACGAAGTCACCGTCGACGACCGCGTAGGCTGCCGCGTCTTCCTTCATGATGCACATACTCCCTTTGCCGTGGCAAAGTCGGTGTTGGTGTCACAAGGCTTCGAACGCGTTAGCTACGGGTCATCCGGTTCCCTTCATTCGGGTGGGTGCTGCCGTCGGGCGGGCGACCGGGTTGCATCTTTGGTCAACCGCACTTGGAGAACTTTATCACATCACCAAACGCAACGTCTACCCCTAATCTTGAAAATTTTCCGTGAACGACCCGGGGCGAATCCCCCCTTTCGTATCCAATTTTGCCTCCCCGGGGGATCCGGAAGGGCCGGGGCGCGGCCCCGCAGGCGCCAATATTTCTTTTGCTTCGGCCCCCCCTGCCCCCTATCCTGTCCCCACGGCTATCGCCATCGAAGGCATGTCATTCGAGAGGAGCTAACGTCATGGCCGACAAGCAGCAGATCCGGCCCGCCGCGGGCAAGCTGGGCGTTCTCACCCCCGGCATGGGTGCTGTCGCCTCCACCTTCATCGCCGGCGTCGTGGCCATCCGCAAGGGCCTGCGCCTGCCCATCGGCAGCCTGACCCAGATGGGCCACATCCGCCTCGGCAAGCGGACCGACGACCGCCAGCCCCTGGTCCGGAACTTCGTCCCCCTGGCCGACCTCGACCAGCTCGTGTTCGGCGGCTGGGACATCTTCGAGGACGACGTCTACCAGGCCGCCATGAAGGCCGGCGTGCTCGAGAAGGACCTCCTGAACGAGCTGAAGGACGAGCTCGAGGCCATCAAGCCCATGAAGGCCGTCTTCGACAACCACTACGTCAAGAAGCTGCACGGCACCCACGTCAAGACCGGCAAGAGCAAGATGGACCTGGCCGAGCAGGTCATGGCCGACATGGAGACCTTCAAGAAGGTCAACGGCGTCGACCGCCTGGTCATGATCTGGTGCGGCTCCACCGAGATCTTCATGAAGCGCTCGCCGGTCCACGCCGACCTGGCCAGCTTCGAGCAGGGCCTCCGCGACAGCCACGCGGACATCCCGCCCAG
>DAOPJF010000296.1:0-4083 GCA_035399525.1 Candidatus Krumholzibacteriia bacterium
CACGACGCGCGCGCCCGCCAGCTCCTGGAACAGGTGCAGCGCGCGGCAGGCGGCACGCTCGACCATGTCCCAGTCGGCGCCGCGCTCGAAGCGGTAGCTGCTCTCGCTGATCAGGCCCATGCCCCGGCTCGCGCGGCGCACCAGCATGGGGTCGAAGAAGGCGCTCTCCAGCAGGATCTCCGTGGTGTCGGGGCCGACCTCGCTGTTGGCCAGGCCCATCACGCCCGCCAGGGCCACCGGACCCTGCTCGTCGCAGATCAGCAGCGTGCCCGGCTCGACCTTGCGCTCGACGTCGTCGAGGGTGACGACCGTCGTGCCCTCGCCCGCGCGGCGCACGGTGACGGTGCCGCCGGTCAGGCGACCACGATCGAACGCGTGCATGGGCTGGCCCAGTTCGAGCAGCACGTAGTTGGTGATGTCCACGGCGTTGCTGATGGGGCGGCTGCCCACGGCGCGCAGGCGGTTCTGCATCCAGCGCGGCGACGGGCCGACCTTCACGCCGGTGGCGCCGTAGGCCATGTAGCGCGGGCAGTCCGCCCAGTCGTCCACCTTGACCTTCATGCCCAGGTTCTCGCTGGTCTGCTGGCCCGTCCACACCGGCGGCATGGCGACCTTGGTGCCGTAGATGGCCGCGACCTCGCGCGCGACGCCCACGTGGCTCAGCCAGTCGGGGCGGTTGGGCGTGACCTCGACATCCAGCACGACGTCGCGGAAGCCGTACAGCTCGTCCGCGGGCGTGCCCGCCGGCAGGTCGGTCTCCAGCTCCATGATGCCCGAGCTGTCGGTGCCCAGGCCCAGCTCGGTGGACGAGCAGATCATCCCCTGGCTCTCGACGCCGCGGATCTTCGACTTCTTCAGCCTGATGCCGCCGGGCAGCTCGGCCCCCACGCGCGCCAGCAGCACCGTCAGGCCCGCGCGCACATTGGGCGCGCCGCACACCACCTGCAGCTCCTGACCGCTGCCGTCGTCGACGCGGCAGAGGCTCAGCCGATCGGCGTCCGGGTGCTGCTCGCGGTGCACGACCTTCGCCACCACCACGCCCGGGAACCCGATGTCGATGCGCTCGATGCCCTCGACGTTCAGGCCGGCCGACGTCAGCTTGGCCGCCAGCGCCTCGGGCTCGTCGTCCCAGGAGACGTAATCGGAGAGCCAGTCCAGGCTGATCTTCACTGCACACCTCGGAATTGCTGCAGGAACCGCAGGTCGTTCTCGTAGAGCAGGCGGATGTCGCCGATGCCGTACTTGAGCATGGCGATGCGGTCGATGCCCATGCCGAAGGCGAACCCGGTGTAGGCGTCGTCGGGGTAGCCGGCCGCGCGGAACACGTTCGGATGCACCATGCCCGCGCCCATGATCTCGAGCCAGCCGGTCTGCTTGCACACGCCGCAGCCCGCGCCGCGGCAGGCCACGCACTGCATGTCCACCTCGACCGACGGCTCGGTGAACGGGAAGTAGTGCGGCCGGAAGCGCGTCGGCTCGTCGGCGCCGAAGAAGTTGCGCACGAACACGTCCACCGTCGACTTGAGGTCGGCCATGCTGACCGCCTTGTCCACCACCAGGCCCTCGATCTGGTAGAACTCCGACGAGTGCGAGGCGTCGGCGTTCTCGTTGCGGTACACGCGGCCCGGGAACACGCAGGCGATGGGCGGCCGGTGCCGCTCCATGTAGCGCACCTGCACCGGCGAGGTCTGCGTGCGCAGCAGCACCTTGTCGTCGATGTAGAACGTGTCCTGGATGTCGCGGGCGGGGTGGTCGTCCGGGAAGTTCAGCGCCGTGAAGTTGTAGTAGTCCAGCTCCACCTCGGGCCCGTCGCTGCGGACGAAGCCCATGCCGTGGAAGATGTCGCAGATCGACTCGAGCACCGACGGCAGCGGGTGCAGGGTGCCGTGGCCCGCGGGCAGCACGCCCGGCAGGGTCAGGTCCCAGCCCGGGCCCCCGGCCCGAACGGCATCGCCGCCCAGCTCGGCCGTGCGGGCATCGAGCAGGGCGGCGAATGCGTCCTTGAGCCGGTTCAGCTCGGCGCCGACGGCGGGTCGCTCGTCGGCCGGCACGTCCTTCAGGCCCCGCAGGAGCCCGGTGATCTCCCCCTTGCGGCCGAGCAGGGCCACCCGGACCGCCTCGAGGGCGGCTGCGTCCGGCGCCGCGGCGATGCGCGCGGCACCGTCGGACCGCAGCCGGTCGATGGTCTCCTTCATCTGCGGATCCCCCTCGCCGACGCGGGGGCCGGCGGGCTGGAAGTGAACCGCGCCGCCGGCGACGGACCTACAGCGCGCTCTTGGCGGCCTCGGCGAGCTTGGCGAACGCGGGCGCGTCGTGCACGGCCAGGTCGGCGAGAATCTTGCGGTCGATGTCGATCTCGGCGCGCTTCAGCCCGTTGATGAAGTGGCTGTAGCTCATCCCGTTCAGGCGCGCGGCGGCGTTGATGCGGGTGATCCACAGGCGGCGGAAGTCCCGCTTCTTGGTGCGGCGGTCGCGGTACGCGAAGGCCAGCGCGCGGTCGACCGTCTCGCGGGCGGTGACGTACTGGTTGCTCTTGCCGCCGACGAAACCCTTCGCCTGCTTGAGAAACTTCTTCCTGCGCTGCTTGGCGGCAGGATTGTTTGTTGCCCTGGGCATGATCGAGCCTCCTGAGTCTCTGCGAAAAGCCGGGCGGCGCCGGGAGCGTCCGCCGGACGGATGTGTCTACTTGCCGCCGCCGAGCATCCGGCGCACGCGCTCCTCGTCGACCTGGGCGATCATGGCCTTGCCGCGCAGGTTGCGCAGCCGCTTGGGGCTCTTCGCGGTGAAGAGGTGGCCCTTGAAGGCCCGCCCGCGCTTGATCCGGCCGCTGCCGACGACCTTGAAGCGCTTGGCGGCCGACCGGTTGGTCTTCATCTTGCCGTTACCCATGTCTTGCCTCTTTCGGTGCTGTGCCGGGTGGCGCGCGCCGTCAGGGACGCCGCACCCCTTGGACCCGCCCGGCTGCCGCGGGTTTCCCTACGCCGTCCGCTTCTTGGGAGCGACGACGAAGCTGATCTGGCGCCCCTCGCGCTGGGGCTGCGATTCCGGCGAACCGTACTCGGCGATGTCCTCGACCAGGTGGTTGAGGAACTCGATCGCCAGGTCCAGGTGCGAGATCTCGCGACCGCGGAACCGCATGACGATCTTCACCTTGTTGCCCGACTCCAGGAACGTCACGATGTGCTTGCGCTTGAAGTCGTAGTCGTGATCGTCGGTCTTGGGCCGGAACTGGATCGTCTTGACCTTGACCGTATGGGCCGCCTGCTTGGCCTTCCGGGCCTTCTTGCTCTGCTCGTACTTGAACTTCCCGTAGTCCATGATGCGGCACACGGGAGGCCGTGCGGTGGGCGCCACCTCGACCAGGTCCAGTCCCTTCTCCTCGGCGATCGCCAGCGCCTCGGAGGTCTCCAGGATGCCCAGCTGGGTGCCGTCCTCGTCGACGACCAGCACCCGCGGGATCCGGATCATCCGGTTGACCCGGGTCAACTTGTTGGGGTTGCCCTTGATAAGCCCATACCTCCTGCAGGGGTCGCCGCGGTCCGCCCAGCCGCCGAACGCGAAAAGGGCGGACACAATGGTCCGCCCCCGGGTTTGGGTAACCGGTCCATCCCGGGCCTGGCCGCGGGTCGGAAACGGTGAGAGGGCGGAACCTCTACTTCAGGACACGGCCGGGGTTTCCCGTTCCCGGCTGGTCAGAATCGTGACAATCTAGGCCTTGGCCGCCACGGCGTCAAGCAGTTCCTTGGCCACCGCCGCCACGGTCATCGAGCCCCGGTCGCCCCCATGGCGCACCCGGACCGACACCTCGCCCGTCTCGGCCTCCCGGCCGCCGACCACCAGCATCCAGGGCACGTGCATGACCTCGGCCTCGCGGATCTTGAAGCCGATCTTCTCGTCCCGGACGTCGGCCTCGGCCCGCAGCCCCTGCTCGCGCAGGTCGGCCGCCACCTTGTCGGCGTAGTCGTGCTGGTCGCGGCTGACCGACAGCACCCGCACCTGCTCGGGCGCCAGCCACAGGGGGAAGTCCCCGGCCCAGTGCTCGGTCAGGATGCCGATGAACCGTTCGAGCGAGCCCATGATGGC
>DAOPJF010000297.1:0-4079 GCA_035399525.1 Candidatus Krumholzibacteriia bacterium
CATCGCCCGGCACTTCGGCACCACTGTCGAGGCCCTGCGGCGTGACAACACCCTCTCCGGCGACGTGATCGTCGTGGGGCAGCGCCTGACGCTCACGGCGCCGTTCAACGAGAGGAGCGCCCGCGAGCCCCGCTGGACCCGCCCGGCCCGCCGCCTGGGCGACGAGCTGCGGCCCTTCGGCCCCTACCAGCGCGGCCGCGTGCTCATGCCCAGCACCGGCGCCGACGTGGCGTGCCGCGTGGGGGAACCGGTGGTCGCGCCCGCGACGGGCATCGTGCGCTTCCTGGGGCCCATGGACGGGTTCGGCCACCTGGCCATCATCGACCACGGGGGCGGCTGGGCCACGGTGCTGGCGCCCCTGGACCCGGCGGTGCTGGCGGTCGAGCCGGGCACGGCCGTGCTGGCGGGCGACCGCCTGGGCCTGGTGGGCCAGCCGCCGGTCGACGGCCCGCCGTACCTGCACATCGAGCTGCGCCGCGACGACAAGGCCGTGGCGCCGGACAAGCTGTACAAGTGATCAGCCTGGAAGGAGTTTCGCCGTGGACTTGAGAAACGTGATCAGGGACGTGCCCGACTTCCCCAAGCCCGGCATCCTGTTCAAGGACATCACGCCGGTGCTGCAGGACCCCGAGGCCTACCGCACCGCCATCGCCGGCCTGAAGGACCTGCTCGACGGCACCGGCGTGCAGGCGCTGGCGGCCATCGAGTCGCGCGGCTTCCTCTTCGCCGGCCCGCTGGGCCTGGACCTGGACCTGGGCGTGGCGCTGCTGCGCAAGCAGGGCAAGCTGCCGGCCGCCGTGCACGCGGTCAGCTACGACCTCGAGTACGGCCAGGCCACCCTCGAGGTGCACCGCGATGCGTTCACGGCGGGCCAGCGCGTGGTCATCGTCGACGACCTGCTGGCCACCGGCGGCACGGCCCTGGCGTCGGCCGAGCTGGTGCGCAAGGCGGGCGGCGTGGTGGCCGGATTCCTGTTCCTGGTCGAGCTGGAATTCCTGTCCGGACGGGCGAAGCTGGAGGACGTGGCGCCGGTGTTTTCCCTTGTGAAGTTCGCCTGACCGGCCTAATTTGACCGTCCTGCTCCGTTTCGGTGCCCCCGTAGCTCAGTTGGATAGAGCACCAGATTCCTAATCTGGGGGTCGCAGGTTCGAATCCTGTCGGGGGTACCACCGAGGCGCCGTGCGCCGTTTGCGATTCCATCCGAAGTTCCCCTCACGTGGGGGGATTCCCGCACCAGGCATCAACCCACGCGCTGCGCCCTCACGCATTCATGAAGTGCAGCAAGCCGCTCTCGTAACCCGCGTACACCCAACGGCAAACGCGCTCCGCGGCCTCGGCCTGGTCGTCGGGATAGGCGGCCGTGTAGAGGGGCACCAGGTCGCGCACCGGCCGCCGGCCGTCCACCGCGCGCCACAGCAGCGAGCCGCGGGCATCCAGCCGCACCTTCACCCAGCGCCGCGCTTCGGGCAGCCGCGGCTGCAGCAGGCGACCCAGCACGGGATCGCGGAACCGCGGCAGCAGGGCCACCACCGGCGCGGTGTCGTCATCGGCGGACCAGCCGCAGGCCAAGGCCGGCACCAGGTCCAGGAAATCCCGGCCCTTCAGGCTGGCCTTCCGCTTGCCGAACATGGATCCCAAGTCCACCGTCCCTGCTGCCGGCGCACGCGTCCGGGCCGTCGCTCCGTGAAGGTTCCGGGCATTCGCCCTTGAAACACCGCCGGCTGCGGTTATCATGTTGGTCCCGTGTCCGCCGCCCAGCGCCGTGCCGCCGGCTCCCCGCCAGCGGCCGCGGATGGAGGACCCGGGGGGAGGAAACCCGTGAACGAGCACATCACGTCCCGCGAACGCTGGCTCGGCGCCGTCTGCTACGTGCCCCTGGGCGTGTTCGCGGCCCTCTTCGCCGGCGGCCGCACCCCGTTCATCACCCGGCACGCCCGCCAGGGCTTCGCCCTGCTGCTGGCCGAGGTGGTGGGCCTGAGCCTGATCTGGATCGTCGACGGCACCATCGGCCGCATCCCGGTCCTGGGCTTCCTCGTCGTCATCCTGCTGCGCCTGGCGTTCTTCCTCGCGGCGCTCGCCCTGTCGATCCTCGGCTTCACCAAGGCCATGTTCGGCGAGGAGTGGCGCATCCCGTACCTGGACGACCTGGCCGACCGCGTTCCCATCGAGTAGCCACACCGGCCGCCAGGCCGGTTCCGCCAGCGGGGGCTCAATCGTGAACCCCGCCAACACCTTCGCCTTGCCGTCTCAAGTATTGCGCATAATGTATATTATGTTAAGTTGATCCGGACGGGCAAACCGGCGGCCCCGAGCCCACCCGGACGCCGCCCGTCCCCGATCCCGTCCCGGCTCAGGCCAGGACTTCCTCGATCTTCTGCCGGATCTTGTCCTCGCTGGCGTTGCCCAGCTGGCCGACCACCACGCCGCCCTTGACGAACAGCAGCGCCGGGATCGACATGATGCCGAAGTTGCCCGCAGTCTGCGGGTGGTCCTGGACGTCCATCTTGCCGATGACCATGCGGCCGGCGAACTCGTCGGCCAGCTTCTCCATGGTCGGCGTCAGCTTCTTGCAGGGCCCGCACCACGGCGCCCAGAAATCCACGAGCACCGGCGTGGCGCTCTGCATGACCTCGTGGTCGAAGGCGGCGTCCGTGAAGACCTTCAGCGATCCGGACATGATCGTGTTCCTTTCGTCGCAGCAGTCCGAGGGTCAGGTCGGCCGACGTCAGCGGTCGCGTCCGGGCGTCCGGCACAGGTCGGCGATGGCGGTTTCCAAAATGATATCCGGTTTCAATGGCGAACTCTTCAGGGCGCGGTCGCAGTCCAGCGCCGTGCCCAGCGCGCGCACCAGGCCATCCGAGCCCAGGCCGCGCAGCATCGGGTCGAAGTACCGGAAGCTCCAGGGGTTCTGGCCCGACGCCGCGCCGATCTCCTGGTCGCTCCAGCCGCTGCGCCGGCAGGCGTCCAACAGCGCCGCCTTGCGCACCCGCATCAGCACCAGCGGGGCGATCTCGTAGGCCGAGCGGCCCCATTCCTGCAGCCGGAACCAGGTGCGCAGCACGTCGCCGGCGCGCCCCGGCGCCAGGTTGGCCGTGATCTCGTAGCCCTCGAGGGCCGCCTGGTCCATGATCAGCCCGGCGATCTCCTGCGCGGTCAGCGCGCGGCCGCGGTCCTCGGCCAAGAGGGCCAGCTTGTCGATCTCGCTCTTGAGCGACATGAGGTCGTTGCCCACCAGCTCGCACAGCACGCGCGCCTCGTCCAGGCCCAGCGGCAGGCCCTCGCGCTGGGCGGCCTTGACCACCCACTGCACCAGCGCCTCGCCGGTCGGCGGCGCGAAGTCGAACAGGTAGCCCGCGTCCTGGCAGGTCTTGACCCACTTCTTGCGGCGGTCCACCTTCTCGGCGCTCAGGATCAGGATGGTCTCGGGCACGGGCTTCCTGGCGTAGCCCTCGAAGCGGTCCTGCGCCTCCTGGTCGGTCAGCAGGCGGTCGGCGTGCTTGACCCAGATGACCTGGCGCCCGGCGAACATGGGCAGGCTCAGCGCCTGCTGCAGCACGCGGCCGATGCCGGCCTGGTCGCCCTGCAGCACGTGGAAGTTGAACGCGGCGCCCTGGTCGCCGAGGGCGTCCTTGCGGATGCGGTCGACCACCTGTTCGACCCTGAGCGCATCCTCGCCCGCCAGCACGTACACCGGCCGGAACGCGCCGGTCTTCAGGTCGGTGCTGACCAGCTCCTGCAGGCCCGGCAGCTCCTTGGTCTTGGTCTTGCGGTAGCCCACTACCAGTCCTCCACGACCAGGGCCAGGATGTCCTTCACGATCTCGTTGGCCGCCTCCTCGCGGGCCGTCGCCTCGGAGGTGCCGTTGGACCCGTCCAGCAGGTAGTTGCCGGTGCCGCTGAAGCGGCGGTCCTTGAACAGCGTCTCGCCGGTGGCGCGGCGCACCAGGGTCAGGGTGACGGCGATCTGGACCTGGTACTCGGTGACCGTCAGGTCGCTGCGCGCGAACTGCTCCTTGCGCACGTAGCGGTTCACCACGCCCGACAGGATGGTGTCGGCGCTCGCCTCGTCCACGACCTTCA
>DAOPJF010000298.1:0-4074 GCA_035399525.1 Candidatus Krumholzibacteriia bacterium
GGATTCCTTTCGCCGGGGCTATTCCCGGTCCTGTTCCAGGTACTTGCGCAGCCGGTCGCTCGAGCGCATGGTGCTCAGGATGCGCTCGTTCAGCACCTCGGCCGCGTCGTAGCCGTAGATCTTGAGCATGAAGTTCAGCGCGATGACCTCGCTGATCACCGTGATGTTCTTGCCCGGGTACAGCGGCACCGCCACCTGCGGGATGCTGACGCCCAGCACCTCGGTGTAGCGGTTCTCGAGCCCGATGCGCTCGTAGTCCACGCCGTCGTCCCAGTCCTGCAGCTGCACCTCGACCTCGATGCGCTTCTGCATGCGGATGGCCCGGATGCCGAAGATGGCCTGCACGTCGATGACGCCCACGCCGCGGATCTCGAGGTGGTGCCTGAGCACGTCGCGGTAGCGGCCGATGAGCACGTCGTCGCCGGTCCGCGTGATCTCGACGATGTCGTCGGCCACCAGCCGGTGGCCCCGCTCGATGAGGTCCAGCGCGCACTCGCTCTTGCCGATGCCGCTGCGCCCGGTGAACAGCAGGCCGACGCCGTAGACGTCGACCAGCGTCCCGTGCAGCTCGGTGCGGGGCGCGAACGCCCGCTCGAGGTTGTGGGTGAGCTCGGCCATGAACTCGACCGCCGGCAGCGCCGAGCGGATCAGCGGGATGCCCCGCTCGCGCATGACCTGCACCACGGGACCGGGCACGTCCAGGTCCATGGCCACGAAGACGACCGGCGGCTCGAGGTCGAGCACCCGGGCCGCGGCGGTGCGCTGCCCCGCCGCGTCGAGGGTCGCCAGGAACGCCATTTCCGATTCGCCGAGGACCTGGACGCGGCCCGGCAGGAAGTTCTCCGCGAAGCCCATGAGCGCCATGCCCGGCCGATGCACGTCGGCGGCCGCCACCGGCCGGTTGCCGACCGCCGGCTCGACCATCGGCTGCAGCAGCAGCACGTGCCGCAGCTGTTCGTACAGGCCCTGCACCGTAACGGTCATGACCGGGTCTCCTCCGCGGCCCCGCGAGGTCATTCCTCGCGGGCCTCCATGTGCCCGAGTTCGCCGTCCGCGCGCCGGTAGATGACGCCCAGGCGCGCCGTCCTCACGTCGCGGAAGATCAGGAACGGGACGTCGCCGTCGCCGAAGGCCTCCTTGGCGCCGTCGACGTCCATGTCGCGCAGCTCGAAGCCGCCGCCGCCGCGCTCGGCCTCGGCCAGCGCCGCCGCGAAGACGCCGCCGTCGTCGACCATGGCGCGCCCGAGGCCGCCCTCCTCGCCCTTCTGCTTGCCGCTGACCTTGCCCTTGAACTTCGTCAGCTGCTTGCGCAGGCTCTCCACGAGCTCGTCCACCGCGTACTCGGGCTCGACGCCCTGCGCATCGGCGCGGAAGTCGTGGTTCTTCAGGTGGAGGACCACGTCACCCGTGAAGCTGCCCGCCTCGCGGGTCAGGGTGACCTTGCACGACTGCACCGGTCGCGGGCTGAAGCGCTCGAGCTTCGCCAGCGCCGCCTCGATCGTCTCCCTCTGGTCGTCGCCCAGGGCGAAGTGGCGGGTGGTGATGTCCAACTGCATGGCTTCCTCCTCGGTGACGAGCCCGGTCGATTCCGGGCTCAGAACTGCTTGCGCATCCGCGCGCTGAGGATCCCCATCTGCTCGCGGTACTTGGCCACGGTCCGGCGGGCGATCCTGAGCCCCCGGTCCTGCAGCATGTCCACGATCTTCTTGTCCGAGAGCGGGCGGGCCGTGTTCTCGCCCTCGATGATCTCCTTGATCATCAGCTTGACCGCCTTGGCGGCGACCTCGCCGCCGTCGCTGCTGTCGAGGCCCGCGCTGAAGAAGAACTTCAGCGGGAAGACGCCGCGGGGCGTCTGCACGTACTTCTGCCGCGTCACGCGCGAGACCGTCGATTCGTGCATGCCGATGGCCGACGCCACCTGCTGCAGGGTCAGCGGCCGCAACGCGATGGCGCCCTTCTCGAAGAACTCGTTCTGCTCGCGGACGATGGCCTCCATGACCTTGATCATCGTCCGGCGTCGCTGCTCGATGGTCTTGATGACCCACTCCGCGTGCTTCTTCTTCTCGTCGATGAACTTGACCTCGTCCTCGCTGTGGTCGCTGCCGCCCTCGTAGGCCTGGCTGACGCGCAGGCGCGGCAGGTTGGCGTCGTTGAGGTAGACGGCGTACTCGTCGCCGTCCTCGTCGACCTTCACGACCTCGAGGTCGGGCACGATGACCCGCGCGCCCTCGGTCTGCAGCGACAGGCCCGGCCGCGGGTCGAGCTCGCCGATGCGGGTGGCGATCTCCTGCACGTCGGCCGTGCCGATCTTCATCTCCCGCGCGATCTCGGCGAACTTGCGGTTCTTCAGGGCCTCGAAGTGGTGCCGGATCACGTGGGCCTCGTCCGACTCCTCGAGCCCGCGGGCCTCGAGCTGCAGCAGCAGGCACTCGGGCAGGTCGCGGGCCGCCACGCCCGGCGGGTCGAAGGTCTGCACGATGCGCAGCACGGCCTCGACCGTGGCCGAGTCGACCTCGAAGTAGGCGGCGATCTCGGCCACCGGGCAGGCCAGCATGCCGTCCTCGTTCAGGCAGCCGATGATGTACTCGCCGATCCGCCGCTCCAGGCCGTCGGGCACGGCCAGGTGCAGCTGGTCGGACAGGTCCTCCTGGCCCGAGGGCACGTACTTCTGCGGGCGCTCGAGGTCGTCCTCGTCGTCCCAGCCCAGCTCGGTCGAGTTGGCGGCGCGGAAGCCCTCGTCCCAGCTGTCGCCCCAGTCGCGGTTCTCGTGCTCGGGTTCGGTCTCGCGGGTGCGCTCGACGCCCTCCATCTCCGACAGCTCGCGGTCGAGCGCGGTCTCGGCCTCGACCTCCTCCTCGGGCTCGACTTCCTCGAGCAGGGGATTGCCCTGCAGCTCCTGGCGCAGGATCTGCTCGAGCTCGAGCGTCGGGACCTGCAGGAGCTTGAGCGCCTGCTGCAGCCGCTGGGTCATCACCAGCTGCTGCTTCAGCGCCATCTTCTGGAACATGCCGATGTTCGGGGCCATGTCTGGTTCTCTCGTCCTTCGTCGCATGGCCGCGGATCCGTCCGCGGCGGTCAGGCGGCCCGGGGCCGCATCAGAGGCGGAACGCCTCGCCCAGGTAGATGGCCCGGGCCTTCTCCGAGGAGACGATCTCCTGGGCGGTACCCGCCATCTCGATCCTTCCCTCGTACAGGATATACGCGCGGTCGGTGATCGACAGGGTCTCGCGTACGTTGTGGTCCGTGATCAGCACGCCCAGGCCGCGGTCCCGCAGCTGGCCCACCACCGACTGCAGGTCGGCCACGGCGATCGGGTCGATCCCCGCGAACGGCTCGTCCAGCAGGATGAACTTGGGCTCGGTGACCAGGGCGCGGGCGATCTCGACCCGCCGCCGCTCGCCGCCCGACAGCTGGTAGCCCCGGCTCTTGCGGATGTGGGTGACGCCCATGAGCTCGAGCAGCTCGTCCATGCGCTCGCGCCGCCGCGCCCCCGACAGGGGCATGGTCTGCAGGATGGCCATCACGTTCTCTTCCACGGTCAGCTTGCGGAAGATCGACGACTCCTGGGGCAGGTAGCCGATGCCCAGCCGGGCCCGCTTGTACATGGGCAGGCGCGTCAGGTCGCGGCCGTCCAGGGTGACGCTGCCCTCGTCGGGCGAGATGAAGCCGACGATCATGTAGAACGATGTCGTCTTGCCCGCGCCGTTGGGCCCGAGCAGGCCCACGACCTCGCCCTGGCGCAGCTCGAGGTCGACGCCGTCGACCACGGCGCGCCTGCGGTACACCTTGCGCAGCCCCTGGGCCCTCAGCAGGTGGCCGTCGGCAGCCGGTTCGGGGGTCACGGGCGCTCTCCTCGGGTGTCGGTGTCGTCGCCCACATCGGCCTGCAGGTCCGCCTTGATCTCAATGTACTCCAGATCCGGGGTGGCCTCCAGCCCGATTCCCGTCAGGACGTCGCCGCCGCGGGTGAAGCGGTTGAAGACCTCGTTGGTGATCAGGCGGGTGGTGTTGCCGTAGAACAGCTCCTCGGTCTCGAGCCGACGGCCGTCGTCGGTGACGACCACCACGTTGCCCC
>DAOPJF010000299.1:0-4062 GCA_035399525.1 Candidatus Krumholzibacteriia bacterium
GCCTGCGCCCGCTCCCCCGCCTGCATCCGCACCAGGTAGACCCCGCTGGGCAGCGCCCGCCCCCCGTCGTCGTTCCCCAGCCAGGGCACGGCGGCCGGCCCGGCGGGCAGCTGCAGGTCCAGGCGCCGCACCCGGCGGCCGGCAACATCGAAGATCTCCACCCGCACCGGGCCGGCCCGCTCGACGCCGAACGACAGCAACGTCTTGGGGTTGAACGGGTTGGGCGAGGCGATGACGCCCGGCGCAGCCGCTACCGCTGGTGGGCCGGCGTCGGATAGGCCCAGGCCGTCGAGGGTGAAGCCGTGGACGCCCAGGTAGGTCGCGACGGCCACGCGGCCCAGCACCGGGGCGGCCAGGCACAGGGCGCCTGGTGTCGGCTCCTGGGCCAGCACGGTGGCCTCGGTGGGCAGGGTGCCCTCGTCGAGCGAGGCGTTCAGGCTGTCGTCCCGCAGGTTCAGCAGGCACAGGCCCAGCGGCGTGTCGAGCGTCGCCAGGTCCTTGTCCGTCGCGAACCGGTTCACGATGGCCTGGTCACCGATCACCGGCGCGGCCGGGTCCGCCAGGTCGATCGGCACGCCGCGCGGCGAATTCCCCAGCGAAGTCTCGAACCAGCCGTACGCACAGGCCTGGTGCCCCGTCGCGATCATGCCCGCCAGGTTCCACAAGTCGTCCCAGACCACGACGTCGGCGACGGCGATCTCCGGCACGCTGCCGGCCGACCCCACGTCGAACACGCGCAGCACGTGCTGCCAGGTCTGGGGCGAGATCGTCTCGTCGGTGAACTCCTGCATCATGACCAGCGACGGCCCGCACAGCGTCCAGCGCGTGTCGTCCGACGCCACCAGCGCCACGCCGCAGCGCACGCGCATCTGCGCCGGGTTCGACACGTCGAAGACGACGACCGTCGTGCCCGTCTGCACCGCCAGCAGGTCGCCCGCGATCGCCGACCGGCTGATCGGCAGCGGCGGCTCGAACGTCCAGGCCACGGTCGGCTGCAGCGCGTCGGCCACGTCCTCGCAGACCAGCCGGCCGTCGCCCGGCACGCTCAGCAGGTACCCGTGGCGCCAGGCCAGGAACGCCGCCGCCGACCCGTCGTCCGCCACCTCGGCCTCGGGCGATGCGACCAGCGTGCCCGCCTCGAGGTCGGCCACCAGCCGCTGGCCATGCTGGATCCACACGAAGCGGCCATCGGTGGCCGCGCGCAGACCGCGCGGATCGCCCAGGATGGGCCACGTCCAGCCGATCTCGCGCACCGGCCGCCCCTGGATGGCCGGCAGCTGCAGCCCGCGCGTCCCCTCGCTCTGCCGCACGAGCACGCGGTCGGACTCCAGGTCGATGCCCCGCGGGTACGGGTAGGGATCGGTCAGCGACTGCAGCACCAGGTTGCGCGGCAGCGCGGGGTTGCTGATGTCCAGCACGCGGGCGATGGAGCGGTTCAGGATCGCGCTCAGGCGGTCGCCGGGGCCGACCTCGAGGTACTGGTTGCCGCCCCCCGGCCCGATGGTCGTCACGTGGACCGGGTTCATCACGTCGGACACGTCCCAGGCCTCGAGCAGGCTCGCGCTGCAGTAGACCACGTCGCCGTGGCCGGCGAGCTCGATCAGGTCCCAGCCGTCGGAGACCTTGACCGTGGCGCCGACGACCGGGTGCTCGGGATCGGCCATGTCCCAGGCCTGGATCACGGCGCCATGCCATTCCGGATCATAGGTTCTGCCGGTGATGAAGACGGACCCCGCGAAGGCCTTCAGCCGGGGATCGAACGTGGCGCTGCCGGGCATCGTGAGGTCCGGGCCCGTAGCATCCAACGCGGGATGCAACAGGAAGTCGCCGCCATAGCCCACCTCGAGCCACCACGGCCTGCCCCCCAGCCACACATCCGCCGGATGCCAGTCGGGGTCGGCGATCTCCGCGATCACCGGCTCGCCGTCCGGGCCGCGGTGGATGACCAGGTGCCCGCCCTGGCCGTAGGGCGCCATCGCCACCAGCGAGTCGCCCCACGCCGCGAACGGGTGGTCGCGCAGCGGCCGGTCGATCACCAGGCGATCGCGCAGGCCCGCAGGCTGCGACCAGTCCACCAGCCACAGGCCCGACGTGGTGAGGATCAGGGAATCGTCGCCGAACCGCGCGCTGTCCACGCAGTGCCGCTCGGCGATGAAGACGGGATCGACGAACTCGACGGCGGCGGCCCCGGTCGTTAGGACGGCGAGGCCGAGGCATAGGGTCGCGATGCGCAGCATGATATCTCCAACGATCGGCTGGTCGCCGCCGTTGATCATACGCCATCAGGATCGCCGGATCAACCTCGGGGGATGCGCGCCCCCCTCGACAGCGCCCGCGTTCACTGCTAGCGTAGCTGTTCCCCCGAGTTCGCGAACCCTGCCTGGAGGTCGCACCGTGATGCGCAAGATCCTGCCGGCCCTTGCGGCCGCGTTCCTGGTCGTGGCGGGCCTCGTCGCCCCGGCCGCCGCCGCCGACCACCCCGCCGAGGCGGCGCCGAAGCTGCGCATCCTCATCCTGGGCGGCACCGGCTTCATCGGCCCCTGGGAGGTCGAGGCGGCCCGGGCCCGCGGCCACGAGGTCACCCTGTTCAACCGCGGCAAGAGCAAGCCCGGCCTGTTCGCCGACCTCGAGCACCTGGTGGGCGACCGCGATCCCGACAAGGACGAGGGGCTCAAGGCGCTCGAGGGCCGCGAGTTCGACGTGGTCATCGACAACAGCGGCTACTACCCGCGCCACGTGAAGGCCTCGGCCGAGCTGCTCGCGCCCCACGTGAAGCAGTACATCTACGTGTCGTCCATCTCGGCCTACGCGCTGACCGAGCCCGTGGACCAGGACGAGGACGCGCCCCTGGCCACCATGGACGATCCGACCCTCGAGACCATGGGCGAGAACTACCAGTACTACGGCGCGCTGAAGGCCCTGTGCGAGCAGGCGGCCATGGCGGCGATGCCCGGGCGCACGACCGTCGTGCGGCCCGGCTTCATCGTCGGCCCCGGCGACCACACCTACCGGTTCAGCTACTGGCCCCTGCGCATCCGCCAGGGCGGCGACGTGGCCGTGCCCGGCGATCCCGAGGATCCCATCCAGGTCATCGACGTGCGCGACCTGACCGAGTGGATCATCCGCCTGGCCGAGAGCGGCACCACCGGCGTGTTCAACGCCTGCGGGCCGGCCACGACCCTGACCATGGGAGACGCCGTGAAGGCCTGCCAGGCGACCGTCGGCGGCGATGCGACCATCACCTGGCTGGGCACGGCGTTCGGCGAGGCGCACCCCGACGTGGCCTTCCCCATCTGGGCGCCGCGCGAGGGCGAGTACGCCGGTTTCCACCGGTTCAGCAACCGCCGCGCCGTGGCGGCGGGCCTGACCTTCCGGCCGATCGAGGACACCATCAAGGCCCTCGTCGCCCGCTTCGACGCGCTGCCGGACGACGAGCGCGCCAAGGTCATGGAGCGCATCCCCGTCGCCGACGAGGCCGCGCTGGTGGCCGAGGCGCACGCCGCCGGGCGCTGAACGCGGACGACACTCCGGTAGCAAGACGACGACGGACCGACCTGCGAGGGACGGTCCGTCGTCGTTTCATCCGCGGTCCGGGCCTACTGGCCGCGGAACTCCTCGTACCAGTTCTCGACAACTTCGAACGATCCGGCCTGGTCGCCGTCACCCGTCTCGCAGGCGAACACGAACGCGTCGTCGTCGGGCGACACGCCGAACTCGCCGTACGGGTTGATGCCCAGGGGCCCGGTGGCGAACAGGGCGCGCGTCTCCTTCAGCACGAAGGTGTCCCCCGGCTCGCGCTCGGCGACCATCACCATGAACGGTTCCTGCGAGATGTAGTACAGCCGCCGGCCGTCGGGCGACCAGCAGATGGCCGATTCGCTGTGGGCCACCAGGCGGCGGCCGCCCATGTCGGGGTAGCTGGCCACCTCCAGCACGGCGCCTCCCGACTCCCAGGTGCGGTAGGCGATCAGGCGCCCGTCGGGCGATACCTGCGGCCCGTCGATGCTCGACGGATGCTCGCGCAGGAGCTCGGGTTCCCCACCGGCCAGCGGCAGCCGCATC
>DAOPJF010000300.1:0-4036 GCA_035399525.1 Candidatus Krumholzibacteriia bacterium
CGCCGAGAAGACCAACATCCACCAGCCGTCGGCCGGGCAGGCCAGCGGGTGGCCGTTCATCGTGCGCATCCTCTACCAGGTCCTGATCCTGATGGTGATCGGCGGCATGGCGGGCTACTGCGCGATCGACTGGCTGCGCCAGGTCAAGGACATGATGAAGAAGCCGCAGGTCCGCCGCATGGAGACCGACGAGGTCATGCAGCACGCCGTGCTGGCCCTGTCGTTCACCGTCCTGGTGATCACCGGCTTCTCGCTGCGGTTCTACGACGCGTGGTGGGCCAAGATCATCTTCGCGCACGAGGGCGGCGCCCAGGTGCGCGGCCTGATCCACCGCAGCGCCGCCGTGCTGATGATCCTCGGCGCCGTCTGGCACGCGGGTTTCCTGGTCACCACCAAGGGACGCATCTTCCTGGCGGACATCGCGCCGAAGCCCGAGGACGCGAAGCTCTTCTGGCAGGCCCTGATGTACAACCTCGGCCGCAGCAGCCACCATCCGCACATGCGCCGCTTCTCGTTCGTCGAGAAGGCCGAGTACTGGGCCCTGATCTGGGGCACGGTGGTCATGGCCATCACCGGCCTGAGCCTCTGGTTCGAGAAGTTCCTGGTCGACCGCGTGGGCAAGGGCCTGCTCGAGGTCTTCCTGGTCATCCACTACTACGAGGCGTGGCTGGCGTTCCTGGCCATCCTGGTCTGGCACATGTACGGCGTGATCTTCAACCCGAAGCTGTACCCGATGAACCCCTCGTGGGTCACCGGCACCATGCCCAAGGAGATGTTCGAGGCCGAGCATGCCGCCGCCCGCTATCCGGGCAACGTCGAGAAGCGCAAGGGCCTGGGCAAGGAGCGCGAGGTCTAGCCCCGCCCTGCGGCCGCACGCCGGGGCCCGGTCCCTCCCCAGGGACCGGGCCCCGCGCCATTGAGGACTCAGGAAGTCCCCATCGTTGCCGAAGATGGAGGGGTCGAACCCTGTCCCGGGACCCCATCCGGAGCGTTTGGGCATGCCCTTTGTCGAACAGTGGATCTACGGCAGCGGCGAGGCCGGGCGCGGAGCCCCGCGCACGGTGCTGGCCCAGTCGGCGGGCCTCGGCACCGCGGCGGCCGGCGAACTGAAGCGCCTGGTCGACAGCTGGGGCGACCTGCCCGTGGGGGGCCTCGAGCGGGCGGCCCTGGTCGCGCTGCCCCTGCAGGCCGGCGTGCCCGGGCTGCGCGGGCGCGCCTGGGCCCTGCTGCGGTTCGCTCCGGGCGATTCGGACCTCGTGCACGCCGTGGCCCTGGCCGATGCCGAGTTCACCGCGTGGGGCCGCGACCCCTTCGCCCTGGCGGCGAACCTGCGTTTCATGGACCACTGGCGCGGCGCGGCGCCCGAGCGCCAGGCGTTGCCCGAGGCTCCGGCGCTGCCGGCCGTGTCGCCTCCGCCCGGGCCCGGCGACGTCGCGCTGGTCACCGAGGCGATCCGGCACATCCTGACGCGCGGCCGCCTGCTGCTGCCGCTGGCGCAGCCCACGCCGGCCTCGGACCGCGCCTTGGCCCTGATCCTGGCCGCCCTGCCGGCCGCGCTGCAGCGCGAGATGCGCTTCGCGTCGTGGACCGGCAAGGATGCCGGCAGCTGGTCCGTCGCTGCCCTGGGCACCCCCGACTGCGCGTTCTCCGGCTGGCAGCGGCTGCTGCTGGCCGAGGTCGCGGTGATCATCCCCGAGGCCGTCGAGGCCTACGCCCGCGAGGTGGGCGCCCGGCTGACCGCGGGCGACCTGCCCGGCCTGGTGCGCCTGTCCCGGGAGCAGGCGACCGTGCCCGGCACCGGTCCGCGGCCTGCGGCGCCGGGACCGCGACCGGCGGAGCGGGTGGCCGAGCGTTCGGCCGACCGCATCCTGGCCAGGCCCGCGGCGGCCGCGCCGTCGCCGGCACCGACCCGGACACCTGCCCCTGAGCCCGGCGGAGGCGTGCACCCGGCCCGCCGCGGCCGTCCGGGCCAGCGCATTCCCTTCGAGACGGGCCCCGCCGGCGACACGCCGGCCGGCCGGCCCGCCGGTCCGGCCCGCACGCGGCTGCTGCGCCCCGGGCGTGCCGGGGACCTGCCGTTCTCGGCCCGGCCCCAGGGCCGGCGCGTGCTGCCCCTGGTGGCCGTGGGCCTGGCGCTGGCCGCGGTGGCCTGGTGGCAGACGCCGCGGCTGGCGGCCCTGGCCGGGGACCGCTTCGGCTGGTTCGCCGATCGGACCGCGCCGGCCGCCGACCTTGCGCCCTCGCTGCTGCGGGTGGTGGACGTGGGCGCGGTGTACGACCGCATCATCCAGCCGGTGGCCCGGGCCGGCCTCGACGGCCGCGCCGCCGGGACCGAGACCGTCCGGCGCCGCGCCCAGCTCGACTTCCAGGGCGAGGCCGCGGGACCGCTGTTGCAGCAGGTCGACCTGTTCGCCGACCTGGCGGCCGAGGGCATCCAGCAGGCGGGCCGTCCCGACCGCGAGATCGAGCGCCTGCAGGCGCTGGAAGCCCAGGGCAACGTGCTCGAGCAGGAGATGCGCCGCCTGGAGGTGGCCTGGTACGCCCTGGCCAACGGGACCGACTGGCGCGACGTGGCCCGGCTGGACGACGCCGCCGTTGCCGCCCGGCGCGATTCCCTGAAGGCCGTCGCCGCCCAGGCCCTGGCCGAGGCCAGCCGCGACGTGGGCACCGCACCCGCCTGGGGCCGCATGCGCAGCGCGCGATCCCAGATGCACGGCATGGCCGGCCTGTTGACCGGCTTCGAGGCGTCCCGTTGGTCCCAGGCCTGGGAAGACGACCTCTACGCCGCGGCGGAGACGGTCTCGCCGTCGGCCAGCTCCGCCACGCGGGCCTACCGCAACGCGGCGTTCGCGCTGGTGCGCCTGAAGCGGGCCGAGCGCAGTGCCGAGGCGGTCGAGCTGCCCTACGCCGACGGCTTCGGCGACGGATCCTGGCCCACCGCCGCGGTGGCCGACGTGCTGACGGACCTGCGCCGCCAGGCGGCCCGGTTCGAGGGCGGCGCCGCCCCGCCGCTGGTGACGGCCACGCTGGCGCTGTACGACGCGCTGGGGCGGGCCGGCTCGCTGGCCGCCGGGCCCGACGCCGCGGCGGCCCTGGCCGAGCTCGACCGCAACGCGGCCGTGGCCTTCGATGCCCGCTACGGCGATTACCTGGCCCGCCTGCGGTACGAGGCGGTGACGGCCGCGGCCGCGGCCGATGGGAACGCGGACGGCACGGGCCTGGCCGGCCTGGCCGATGCCGCCGGCGTCCAGGCCGCCGCGCGGTTCGCCGCGGCCCGCAGCCTGGTGCCCGACGAGACCGCCTGGCGCGCCGAGGCCGAGGCCCAGCGGGATCCGTTCATGGTCCGTTGGGCCGGCCGGCAGGCCGACGCCGCAGCCGCGGGCCGCACCCTGCGCCTGGAGGCCTTCGACGCCCGCTGGCAGCCCTGCACCGGACTGGCGGCGGCCGTCGATGCACAGGCGGCCCAGGGCCGGGACTGGACCGCCGCGTGGTGCGACCTGCGCGAGCAGGTCGCGGCCCTGGTGGACGACTACGCCCTTGCCGCCGGCGGCGATGCCGAGCTGGCGGCCCGCGTCACGCGCGCGGCGCGCCTGCTCCGGACCATGGATGCGCCCCGGGTCCTGCGCCTGGACGGCGTGACCGTCCGCGTCGGTCCGGACGTGCCGCTGTCGGCGCAGGAGGTTTCGGTCGAGCTGGCCGGGGCCGGGGCGCCGGTGGTGTCGCCGCCGATACGGCTGGGTCCGTCGGCCCCGGCCGGCAGCGGCTCGGTGGGCACGGTCAGCCTCGACTGGAACGTGCCGATCGACCCCGCCGCGACCCTCGTCGTACGCGTGCGCGACACCCAGGGGCGCGAGCTGATGCAGGCCCAGGTGCCGTCCCTGCGCGAGCGCGCCGGCCCTGGGGCGCTGGTCCGGCCCCGCGGCGAGGGACCGGTCACGGTGTCCTTCCGCCTGGACCCGGCCTGGTGGCGGGGGACCGGCCTGGGGGCGATCGCCGGCGGCATGTAACCCGGGCGGCGCCGGTCCGTAGTAGAGGG
>DAOPJF010000301.1:0-4021 GCA_035399525.1 Candidatus Krumholzibacteriia bacterium
GGCTGGGGGTTGTCGCCGCGGTGGCGGTCGCGTTGCTGCTGCTGGCGATCCCGGCCAGGGCGGCGACGCCCACGTACATCGTGCTGGCTCCCGACGTCGAGCAGTGGTACAGGGCCGACGGCCTGAAGAACCACGACCTGAGGCTGCACAGCACCAACGCGATCCTGGGCGACGGCCGCTTCGTCCACACCCGCGAGGTCCTGCGGGGCGACGACCCGGTGCTGCGGCGCGACTTCGTGTTCGCGCGGGGCGAGAACGGCACCATCCTGTACCACGGCGACCTCGACAAGGGCGTGTCCGACGAGCCCATCGCCTGGGTCGATGCGCCCCTGGTGCTCGGCAAGACCTGGACCGGTTCGCTGCCGGCCTTCGACAAGCCGGGCACGGGCGCCCGGATCCACTACGTGTTCGCGGTGATCGAACAGAAGGACATCACCTGCCCCGAGGGCACCTTCCCGTGCCACCGCGTGTTCGTCGCAGCGGTCAATCCCGACGGCTCGACCGACATCTGCAACTTCTGGTACAACCCGCAGTGCGGCATCATCCGCTGCAGCGACGAGCTGACCGGCGCCTTCGTGCTGCTGAAGTCGCAGCGGATCGGCGAGGACGCGCCGGACGTCGACCCCGAGGATCCGGCCACCCAGCCCGAAATCAGCGGCCTGTCGACGGCGCCGAACCCGTTCAACCCGCGCACCGACCTGAAGTTCACGCTGGCGTCGACGGCGCCGGTGACGATCGTCATCCACGACGTGGCCGGGCGCGAGGTGCGGCGCCTGCTGGCGGGCGAGATCCGCTCGGCGGGCGAGCAGGCGGTGAGCTGGGACGGCCGCGACAACGCCGGGCGGCCGGCGGCGTCGGGCACGTACATCGCGCGCATCCGTGCGGGGGAGGCGGTTGCGAGCGGCGTCATGGTGCTCGTCCGCTGACCGGCAGCGGGCGCGCCAGGACGAAAGGGGCCGGGTCCGTTGGCGGACCCGGCCCCGGTTCCTTACGCTGATCGGTGTCCCCGCGACCGGGAGGGGGAGGTCGGCCGATGCCGTGCGCCCCTGGCAACGACGCCCGCGACGTTTCCGCCGCCCTTGCCGGCCGACCCGGCGCCTACCAGCGGCTGGTCGAACGGCATGCGGCTCCGGTGCGCGCCGCCGTGCGCCGGATCGTCCACGATGACGACCTGGCCGCCGACGTGGTGCAGCAGGCGTTCGTCGCGGCCTGGCAGCACCTGGACGCCTACGATCCCGAGCGCCCCTTCCTGGCCTGGATCCGCCGCATCGCCGTGAACCGCGCCCTGAACGTCGTGCGCGACCGGCGCCGGCTCGAGCCGCTGGGCGACCTCGAGCCCCCCGGCGGCGGCCCCGACCCCGAGCAGCAGATGATGCAGCGGGAGCTGCAGGCCGAGCTCGCGGCCGCGGTGGCCCGGCTGCCCGTGCAGCAGCGCCTGCTGCTGGCCCTGCGCTACGAGCTGAACCTCTCGGGCGCGGACATGGCGGCGATCCTCGCCGTCCCGGCGGGCACCGTGAAGTCGCGCCTGCACGCCGCGGTGGCGCGGCTGCGCTCTACATGGGCGAGAAGCCCTGGTCCGCCCAGTACGCGTCCTGGTAGATGCGCTCCAGTTCGAGCAGCTGCTCGAGGTGGCCGTCCTCCCACTCCACCAGCCAGGTGAACAGCTGCTTGAGGTCGGCGTCGGCCGCCCTGGCGGCCTGCTCGCGGTAGTAGGCGATGGCCTTGTTCTCGAGGTCGCAGCCGATGCCGATGACGGCCATCTCGAAGTTCCCGCGACGGATCGAGCGCTTGAAGTCGTCGTTGATGATCGTGTGCGAGCCGTGGTCGACCTCGGCCGGGTGCACGTCGGCGAGGTTGATGCGGCCCTCCTCCATCAGCGACTTGTACTGGTGCATCAGGATGCGGACGTGGTCGTCCTCGTCCTTGGCCAGCATCTCGAACATGGCCTTGGCCTGCGGATCGGTGGTCTCGCGGGCGGCGTGGTTGTACAGCTGCTGCCCCTTGATCTCGACCATCACGGCATCCTTGATGGCCTTGATCATGTCCTGTCGGCGCGCATCGGCGTTCATGGCGACTCCTCCTCGTCGGGCCCGTCCCCGCCCTCTGGCTAGAACACGCTCAGGTTCACGAACTTCTTCGGGTTGCGGCGCATCTCGTCCATGAGGCGCTGCAGCGAGGTCATGGTCGAATCGGCGCGCATGTACAGCGCCGGGTCGTTCAGCAGCAGGGCGGCGGTGCCGTCGCCCTCGTCGATCTTGGCCAGGATCGAATCCAGGCGCCGCGCCGTGACGGCCATGCCGGCCATCAGCGAGTCCGCGCGCGCCGCCGCCGCGGCGGCGCCGTCGAGGGTCGCCTCGACCTTGCCCGAGGCCAGCAGCGCCCGCAGTGTCTCGGCCGAGGCGGCGAGGTCGGTCAGCGCGCCGCGGAGCGTGCCGCTGTTCTCGGCCAGCATGGCGTCGACCCGCTTGAGGGTGGCGTTGGCCTGGGCCATGGTGTCGATCAGCTTGCCCTGCTCGCGCACCTCGGTGACCAGCCCGTTCAGCTGCTGCGTCAGCTCGCGCATCTCCTGGAGGGCGGCGCCGGCGGCGTCGGTCATCTGGGTGATGGAGGCGGCGGTGCGGCCCTGGAACACGTGGTCCTCGTGCACCGGGTCGCCGGTGCCGGGCAGGATCTCGATGACGACCTCGCCCACGATGCCCTTGGTGCCGAGCATGATGTCGGCGTCGTCGCGCAGCTCGATCGTCTCGTCCAGCCGCAGGCCCACGCGGACGAAGCCGTCCATGACCGCGAAACCGTCGACCTGGCCGGCGCGGATGCCGCGGACCTGGATGCGGTCGCCCACCTGCAGGCCCTCGACCGTGGGGAACTCGACGTAGTACATCGTCGTGCCCCGGCCGACGCTGGCGTCCTTCAGCCAGATCATGCCGACCACCAGGATGGCCAGCGAGATGATGGTCACCAGGCCCACCTGCAACTCATTGGTTCTGCGGTCCATTCGCCCTCCGTATCAGAACGCGCCCAGGGGGCCGTCCGCGCTGCCTTCGATGAACTGCCGCACCATGGGATGGTCGGTCGTGCGCACCTCGTCGACCGTGCCGACGAAGACGATCTTGCCTTGGTTGAGCATCGCGATCCGGTCGGCCACCTTGAAGGCGCTCTGCATGTCGTGGGTCACGACGATGCTGGTCACGCCCAGCTCGCGCTGCAGCTTGAGGATCAGGTCGTTGATGGCGTCGCTGGTGATGGGGTCCAACCCGGTCGTCGGCTCGTCGTACAGGATGTACTCCGGCTGCATGACGATCGCCCGCGCCAGCCCCGCGCGCTTCTTCATGCCGCCCGACAGCTCGCTGGGCAGCTTCTCCTCCGAGCCCGACAGCCCCACCAGCGCCAGGCACTCGCAGGCCCGCTGCCGGATCGCCTCGGCCGGCATGGAGGTGTGTTCCTCGAGCATCAGGCCGATGTTCTTGCAGATGGTCATCGAGTCGAACAGCGCCGCGCCCTGGAACAGGAAGCCGAACTTCTTGCGCAGCTCCATCAGGTCGTGCCGGCGCATCGAGGTGACCTCCTGGCCGGCGATCCAGATCAGGCCCTCGTCCGGCTCCAGCAGGCGAACCATGTTCTTCAGCAGCACGGACTTGCCCATGCCGCTGCGCCCGATGATGACCAGCGTCTCGCCCTTCTCGACCACCAGGTCGGCCCGGTCGAGCACCACCTTCGGGCCGAACGCCTTCGACACGCCCTCGATGACGATGCCCGGGTGCACGGCCGCGTTCTCGACGCGCAGGTCGGGCAGCGGCGGCAGGACGGGTTCGTGCAGCATGGCCGTCAGCTCCTGAAGACGATCTGGAAGAGCACGATCGCCAGGAAGTAGTCGCCCACCAGCACGCTCAGGCAGCTGGCCACGACCGCGGTCATGGTCGCCTTGCCCACGCCCTCGGCGCCGCCCTCGGTGTTGAACCCGAAGTAGATGCCGCTCATGGCGATGATCCCGCCGAAGAAGAACGACTTGATCAGGCCGCCC
>DAOPJF010000302.1:0-4016 GCA_035399525.1 Candidatus Krumholzibacteriia bacterium
CGCTGGCCACCGTGCGCGCCCTGACCAACACCCTGGGCCTGAGCTCGCTGGCCGATCGCGACGGCGAGATCGTGCTGGCCTACCGCTGGCTGCTGACCGCGCGCGACGCGCGCTCCATCGACCACCTGATCACCAAGGTCGCCGCGGGCGACAGCCTGCTGGACGGGCGCGTGCGCTACTGGCACGCCTACGCCCTGGCCTGGCGCGGACGCTACGAGGAGGCGCTGCAGCACCTGCAGATCCTCGTGGGCGACGGCGGCCTGAGCCACGGCCTGGGCGAGGCGCAGCGCGCCTGGGTGCTGTCGGCCATCCCCGACCTGATGTACCTGACCGGCGACGAGCCCGGCGCCGCCTGGCACTACCGGCTGCTGGCGGCGTCGAACCTGCCTGCCCTGCAGATGTGGGGCGTGTACCAGACCGCCGGCCTGGACCTGGCGGCCGGCCGCTACACCGAATCGGCCGCGGGATACGAGTGCGTGTGCGGCGGACCGCGGATCGGGACCTGGCAGGACCAGGCCTGCGCCCTGGGCGTGACCGCGCGTCGGCTCGAGAAGGTCAAGCAGGAGGGGGAGCGCTATGGCACTGCCGTCTTCTATGACCAGTGAGGCCCGGGGCCACGAGCACGTCCTCTTGGACCGCCTGCTCGACCTGTACGACGAGGAGCGCCAGGTGTACGGCCGCGTGCTGGAGCTGTCGCGGCAGCAGGGCCGCATGGTGCGCGACGGCGCCGCCCTGCGCGAGGTGCGCCGGGTGCTCGAGCAGAAGAAGGCCTGCCTGGAACTGGTGGCGCGCCTGGAACTGACCGAGCGCGGCAGCAAGGCCGCCTGGGAGCAGGGCCGCCATCGCTGGTCCGCCGAGGGCCGGGCCGCGCTGCATGGCGCCATCCGCCGGGTGACCGACGTGATCGAGGAGATCCTGGCCTGCGAAGAGGCCAACGACCTGGAGATGATCGCCCTGGCCCGGGAGATGGCATGACCCCCGCCGCCGTGGCCCGCCTGCGCGAGGAGCGCCGCAACGGTCCCCAGGGCCGGCTGCTGCGCGGCTACCTGCACAAGACCAGCAACGCGCTGTGCGGCATCAAGGGCTACGCCTCGCTGATCGCCGACGACGCGGCGGGCGACGCGGCGCGCTGGGCCGAGCGCATCATCCGCGAAGTCGAGCGCCTCGAGGACATCTTCCGCTCGGTGGGGGACCTGACCGAGCTTGTCGAGAACCGCACCGAGCCCGCCGACCTGGCCGGCCTGGTCGCGGGAGCCGTCGCCGCGGTGGCGGCGACGCATCCGGGCCCGGCCTGGGACGTGGGCGAACTGCCCAAGGCCGAGCTCTTGATGCCGGCGGCCGACCTGGCCCTGGTCATGCGCGAGCTGCTGGCCAACGCGGCCGAGGGCCGCGACGGGATCCGGGGCGCGGCGCGGGTGACCGTGCGGGCGGCGGTCCAGCCGACGGGGCACGTGATCCTGCTGGTCGCGGACGACGGACCGGGCATGGACGCGCCGCTGGCGGCGCAGGCCGCCCATCCCTTCGTCACGACGAAGGACGGGAGGGCGGGCGTGGGCCTGGCCCGCGTCGAGACCCTGCTGGACATGTACGGACTGGCCTGGCACCTGCGCAGCGTGCCGGGCGAGGGAACGAACGTCACCCTCGAGGTGGCGCGGGCGGCCGAACGGATCGCCGCCGCGAGCTGACACGAACGGACCAAGGGAGAAGGACCGACGATGGCGACCAAGCGCAGCATCCTCGTGGTGGACGACGAGCGGACGATGCGGGACTTCCTGGAGGCGAGCCTGGGCTCACGCTACCTGGTGGGCACGGCGGCCGACGGACGCGAGGCCCTGGGCCTGCTGAAGTCCGGCCGGTACGACGCCGTGCTGTCGGACATCCAGATGCCCGGCGGCGGCGGCCTCGAGCTGCTGGCCGAGATCCGCGGCAGGCTGCCCTACGAACCGGTGGTCATCATGATGACCGCCTTCGGCACCATCGAGCAGGCGGTGGAGGCCACCCGCCACGGCGCATTCGACTACCTGACCAAGCCCTTCGGCCTGGACCAGCTCGAGCACGTCCTGAAGCAGGCGTGGGAGTTCCAGACCCTGCGCAGCGAGAACCAGACGCTGCGGCGCAACGTGGCCTCTCGGTCCGAGAAGCACGGCCTGCTGGGCAGCAACCCCAGCATGGCGGCCCTGCGCGAGAAGATCGCCATGATCGCCGATTCGCGCGGCACGGTGCTGCTGCAGGGCGAGAGCGGCACGGGCAAGGAGGTGGTGGCCCGGGCGATCCACGAGACCGGCCCCCGGCGCGACGGCCCGTTCATCCGGCTGAACTGCGCGGCCATCCCCGAGACCCTGCTCGAGAGCGAGCTGTTCGGCTACGAGCGCGGCGCCTTCACCGGGGCGGTGCAGTCGCGCCAGGGCAAGTTCGAGCTCGCCGACGGCGGCACCCTGCTGCTGGACGAGATCAGCGAGATGCCCTTCGCGATGCAGGCCAAGTTGCTGCGCGTGCTGCAGGAGCGCGAGTTCATGCGGCTGGGCGCCAAGTACGCCACCCGGGCCGACGTGCGCATCATCGCCACCACCAACCGGAACCTGCGCGAGGAGATCCAGGCCCGCCGCTTCCGCGAGGACCTGTACTTCCGCCTGAACGTGATTCCCCTGCGCATCCCGCCGCTGCGCGAGCGCAAGGACGACATCCCGCTGCTGGCGGCCCATTTCTGCCAGAACTTCTGCGCCGAGAACGGCAAGTCGGTCATGACCCTGTCGGAGCGCGCCCTGCGCGGCCTGATGGGCATGGACTGGCCCGGCAACGTGCGCCAGCTGCAGAACGTGATCGAGCGGGCCGTCATCATGAGCCACGGCGACCGGCTCGAGGAGGAGTTCCTGGGCCTGGGCGAGGAGATGGACTCGACGGCGCCCGTCCGCGCCCTGGACGAGGACATGACCCTGAAGGACATGGAGCGGGAGCTGATCCTGCGCAAGCTGGAGCACACCCGCGGCAACCGCACGCAGGCGGCGGTCGAGCTGGGCATCAGCGTCCGCACCCTGCGCAACAAGCTGAACATCTACGCCGACCAGGGCGTGGAGATCCCGGGGTAGAGCGATGATCCGCACGGGACTATTCGACCAGAACCACCTGGCCAGCCTCAAGTCGGCGGTGCAGGCCTATGCCCAGCGCCACGAGGTCACGGCCCAGAACATCGCGAACGTCGAGACCGCCGGCTACAAGGCCCAGAAGGTCAAGTTCGAGGAGCTGCTGGCCGGCAGCGGGCCCCACATCGAGGGCTACCGCACCGACGGGGACCACCTGGCCATCGGCCGGCGCAGCCCCCTGGACGTGCGCCCCGAGAGCGCCGCCCGCAACAACGGCTACGACAACGGGGTCAACGACGTGAACATCGACCAGGAGATGGCGGACCTGGCGACCAACGACCTGAGCTACCGCCTGGCCACGCGGCTGTTGAGCATGCGCTACGGCATGCTGCAGACCGCCATCACGGGACGCGTCCGCTAGGGCGGCGCCGCCGGGGAGTGAACCATGGGTGACGGACTGTTCTCCTCCATCAGGATCTCGGCCAGCGGCCTGAGCGGCCAGCGCGTCAAGATGGACGTGGTGGCCCAGAACCTGGCCAACGCCGAGACCACGCGCACCGAGGACGGGACGCCGTACCGCCGGCAGCGGGCCGTGTTCGAGCAGGTGCTCGACCGCAAGCTCGCGACCCACGCGCAGAAGCTCGAGCAGGCCACCGAGGGCCGGCTGTCCCGGACCAACCCGGTGCACATGGACGGGTCGCTGGGCATCGGCCAGAAGGATCCCGAGGGCGTGGACACGCAGGTCGAACTGGCCGAGGACGCCTCCGAGTTCCGGGTCGTGTACGACCCCGGCCACCCGGACGCCGACGAGGCCGGCTACGTGCTGCTGCCCAACGTCAACCCGATCACCGAGATGGTGGACATGATCACCGCCAGCCGCGCCTACGAGGCCAACATCAGCGCGGTCCAGGCGGCCAAGGACATGTTCGCCGACGC
>DAOPJF010000303.1:0-4012 GCA_035399525.1 Candidatus Krumholzibacteriia bacterium
CGACCACGTCGAGATGGTGCAGGGAACGGATCAGGCGAAGGAGGACGGTCCCGGCACCATCTCGACGTGGTCGCCGCTGCTGCTCCAGAAATGGCATCGGTTGCGGCCCGCGTCCTTGGAGAGGTAGAGCATGGCGTCGGCCTTGCGGTACAGCTCGAAGGCGTCGGTGCCCGCGTCGGGCGAGGTCACGACGCCGAACGAGAAGGTCGCCCGCACGGTCCGGGGCTGCCCGTCGACCACGGTCTCGATGGCGAACGGCGCGTCGAGAAGGCGGCGCATGACCTCGGTGGCCGCGGCCTGCGAGGTGTCCGGCAGGATGAGCGCGAACTCCTCGCCGCCGATGCGGCAGACGTGGTCGATGCGGCGCAGCTCTTCCAGCAGGCGGTGGGCCACCATCTTCAGGATGCGGTCGCCGGTGGGGTGGCCGAGGGTGTCGTTGACGGCCTTGAAGTGGTCCAGGTCGGCCAGGATCAGGGTCAGCGGCACGTTCGAGCGCCGCGCGCGCTCGAGCTCGTGGGTGAACTGGTTGTCGAAGTAGCGCCGGTTGTAGACCCCGGTCAGCGCGTCGTTGTGGATCCGCCGGTTGACGTCGCGCTGGCTGCGCCAACGCCGGGTGACGAAGCCCGCCACGCGCTGCGCGAGCTTCAGCACGTGGTCGCGGGGCCAGGCCTCGCCCGCCACCATGAACAGCAGGCCCACTTCGCGCCCGGCGGCGGCGTCGTCGCCCGCCGAGGGCTCGCACAGCGGGACCACGGCCGCGGCGCCGGGCGCGTCGGCGCCCCCGGGGGCCTCGTCGGCGTAGCGGTCGCGCACCGAGCGCGGCAGCTCGGAGAGGCTGCTCACCCAGGCCGATCCCAGCGGCTTGCGCAGCGCCATCCACCCGCGCGAGGCCTCCCCGGGATCGACGGCGAAGACGTGGGCCGCGAAGTCGGGCACGTTGCCGGCCTCGTGCAGGCAGGCGTACAACCGGACCTGCGGCATGTAGCGGCTCATCAGGGACAGGATGCCGTCGACGATGGTGCCGACCTCGCCGGCCTGGGCGTCGTCGTAGTCGAGGCGGCCGGCGTCCTCGAGCACGCCGATCAGGTCGGCGAGGTCGAGCACGGTGGTGTCTGCCGGGGCGTCGGCAGCGTCCGGCCCGGCCGGCGGCGCGGGTGCGGGTCCGGGCAGGCCGACGGGTTCGCCGTCGAGCGCCGAGATGTCCAGGAAGCGGCGCGAGTCGCGCACCATGCAGAAGCTGCCCGAGAGGTCGCCGCCGCCCTCGGCCGCCACGCGCACCAGGTCGCCGCGGCGCAGGAGTTCGGCCACGACCAGGCGGGCCGCCAGGCTCATCCGCGCGGGATCGCCGGTGCCCAGGGCCCGGCGGGCTGCCTGGCGCAGGTGGGGACCCACGTGCTCGAGGGGCAGATCGCCGGCCAGGAGTTGTCGCAACGCTGCGGTTCTCGGTGTCATACCCCGACCCCGGGAGGCGGTCCTGTCCTCGGATATGTCATTAATTATGACGGATTGTGCGTTCATATTCAAGAGAGACCGCTGGCTGTCGGGCACATTTTCTGCTATTTGTCCGCGCCGGTCACCGGAGGATCGCCCCGCCCTCACAGCCCCGGCGCCAAGGATGGTAGCCCATGTTGCTGGCTTTGAGCAAGTTCTCACACAACAAGCGTAACGCTCTGCTGTCGTTTTTGTTCCTGTTGGTGGCCATGTTGTTGGGCGCCTGTTCGGGCCAGCAGCCCGGCCCGCAGTCCGACCCGCAGTCCGACCCGGACGCCGCCATCCTGGAAACGGTCCTGGCCCGGCCCGAGACGGTCGAGGCCGCCTGGGACACGGTCGACCTGGCAGCAGGCCCGACGCACGTGGTCCGGGACATGCCGGTCGGGCCCGACGGTACGGTGCCCCTGGCGGACCTCGAAGCCCTGCTGGCCGAGGCCTTGGCGCGCACGGCCGACGGGCACACCGCCCTGGCCGAGGACCTGCTGTTCACGCTGCAGGAGAATGCCGCCGGCCCCGAGCCGGCGGACGCCGATTCGGTGTGGACGGCCCACCGCGAGAGCCTGGCCCGCCGCACCGCGCTGCTGGCCGGCATCCTGGCCGAGACCGATGCCTTCGCCGGCGACCCCGCCGACGCCGACAGCCTGCTGGCCCTGGGCTACGGCCGGCTGGACCGGTTCGCGTTCCCCGACTCGCTGGTCCCGGCCGCCGGCACCGACCTGCCGGCCATCGTGGCCGACCTGCTGAAGGTGGACAATCCTGCGGTCCGCCGCTGGGAGAACTACTTCAGCGGCAGGGGACGCAAGCACTTCGAGGTGTGGCTCGAGCGGAAGGCTGCGGTGGATTCGATGGTCGCCGCCATCTTCACCGCCAAGGGACTGCCCCCGGAACTGGCCTACCTGGGCCTCATCGAGAGCGGGTTCAGCTCGCGTGCCGTCTCGTCGGTGGGTGCGGTCGGGCCCTGGCAGTTCATGGTGGGCACGGGGCGCAACTACGGCCTGCACACCGACTGGTGGGTCGACGAGCGGCGCGACGTGGAGATGGCCACCCTCGCCGCAGCGGACTACCTGCACGACCTCTACGCCGAGTTCGGCGACTGGGCCCTGGTCCTGGCGGCCTACAACACCGGCGAGGGCCGGGTCGAGCGCAAGATCCGCCAGCACGGCCACACGAACTTCTGGGAGATGCGCCTGCCCGAGCAGACGACGGCGCACATCCCCAAGTACATCGCCGCTGCGCGCATCGGCGAGAACCCCGAGGCCTACGGCTTCGCGCGGCCCGAGGTGCGTCCCCTGGCCTACGACGTGGTGAAGGTCGACGACGCCACCGACCTCGAGCTCATCGCGCGCTGTGCGGGCGTCCCGGAGGCCGAGGTGCGCAGCCTGAACCCGGCCCTGCTGCGCGGGGCGTCGCCGCCCAGCCGCAAGGGCTTCCCGGTGCGCGTGCCCCAGGGCACGGGCGCCAAGGCGCGCGTGGCGCTGGCCAAGGTGCCGGCGGACCAGCGCCTGACCTGGCGCAGCCACCGCGTGCAGCGTGGCGAGACCCTCAGCGGCATCGCGCACAAGTACGGGACCTCGGTGGGCGACATCGCCAGGCTGAACAAGCTGGGCAGCGTGAACACCATCCACCCGGGCGACCAGCTGCTGATCCCCATGCCCGCCGAACTGGCCGCCAAGGCCCAGACGCGGGCTGCCGAGAAGGGCCACTACGTGCCGCCGGCGGGCTACGAGCGGGTGTCCTACAACGTGAAAGCGGGCGACACCCTTTCGGGAATCGCCCGCAAGCTCGGGGTCACGGTCACGCACCTGCGCAAGGTCAACAACATGCACACGTCGAACCTGATCAAGCCGGGCCAGCGATTGTACGCCTACCGGCCGGGCGCGAAGTCGTAGGGTCCGTTCAGCGGAACAGGGCCTTCACGTCGCCCCAGGTCGCTTCGTCCGTCGGCACGCCGGTTCCCCACTCCCAGGTGATCGTCATGTCGAAATCGACGTTCTGCTGGGCCAGGTCGATCTCGGTGTCGAAGCGCGTGCAGGCCGGGAAGTAGGTGCCCCAGTTCCAGGCGCCGGTCAGGCCGTTGGTCTGGTGGCTCCAGTCCCAGGACCCGCCCACCGGGGAGAAGGGCGCGGCGAAGTCGTAGGTGCCACCCGCCACGGCGCAGGTCATGTGGATCGCCATGGGAAGATTCGCCGCGGTGTTGAGCCAGGCCAGGTCCACGGACGGATGCAACCACGCGGTCGTGTAGTTCCCGTAGAAGCGGATCGTCGCCGAGTTGGCGTCGCTCGACCAGGTGGCGGTGATGCCGTTGCTCGAGAGGGTCCCCGACGCCTGGTCCCGTTCGACGAACGTGGCGCCGGAGGCGGGGAGAAGAACGTGGAACATGTCCGGGGCCTGCGCCACGGCCGAACCCGCGGCCAGGGCGACCGCGATGGTCACGACGAGCACCTTGTTCATCGGTGAATCTCCCTGAGAAAGGACTGTGCTGCCCCCGGAATCGGGGCCGGCTTCCCACGTCCCATCGGCA
>DAOPJF010000304.1:0-4010 GCA_035399525.1 Candidatus Krumholzibacteriia bacterium
AGCACCAGCGTGAAGAACAGGCCGAAGCTGCCCACGAAGGTCAGGATGTCCACGGGCGTGGGCCGGTAGTAGGCCCAGCTCGACGGCAGGAAGTCGCGCGACAGCGAGGTGACCGTGATCACGAAGCGCTCGAACCACATGCCGATGTTCACGAAGATGTACATGATCCACATGATGGGGATCGAGGTGCGGATCCTCTTGGACCAGAACAGCTGCGGCGTGATCACGTTGCAGCTGACCATGATCCAGTAGGCCCAGGCGTAGGGGCCGAAGGCGCGGTTGACGAACGCGAAGCTCTCGTTCGGGTTGCCGCCGTACCAGGCGATGAAGAACTCGGTGGCGTAGGCGAAGCCGACCATCGAGCCCGTCGCCAGGATGATCTTGTTCATGTTCTCGAGGTGGTGGAGCGTGATGAACTCCTTGAGCCCGAACCACTGCCGCGCCGGGATGAGCAGGGTGCCCACCATGGCGAAGCCCGAGAACACGGCGCCCGCCACGAAGTAGGGCGGGAAGATCGTGGTGTGCCAGCCGGGCAGCTGGCTGGTGGCGAAGTCGAACGACACGACCGAGTGCACCGACAGCACCAGCGGCGTGGCCAGGCCCGCGAGGATCAGGTAGGCCTTCTCGTAGCGGTGCCAGTGGCGGTGGCTGCCCCGCCAGCCGATGGCCAGGACGCCGTAGACGATCTGCTGCAGGCGGCCGCGGGCGCGGTCGCGAAGCGTGGCCAGGTCGGGCACCATGCCCGTGTACCAGAACAGCAGCGACACGGTGGCGTAGGTGCCGACGGCGAACACGTCCCACAGCAGCGGACTGCGGAAGTTCGGCCACATGGCCTGGTAGTTCGGCAGCGGGAACAGCCAGTAGACCACCCACACGCGGCCCACATGGATGCCCGGGAAGATGCCGGCGCAGACCACGGCGAAGATGGTCATGGCCTCGGCGAAGCGGTTGATGGAGGTGCGCCACTTCTGCCGCAGCAGGAACAGGATGGCCGAGATCAGCGTGCCCGCGTGGCCGATGCCGACCCAGAACACGAAGTTCACGATGGCCCAGCCCCAGCCCACCGGGTTGTTCAGGCCCCAGACGCCGACGCCCGTGACGAACAGGTACGCGATCATCAGGAAGAGCACGCCCGTCAGGCCGGCGGTGAACGTGATGGCCACGTACCACGCCAGGGGCGTCTTGCGCTCCAGCACGATGTCCGAGACCTTCTCGGTCAGCGTCGTGAAGTTGTTGTTCCCCAGGACCAGTTCGGCCGGCCGCGTCGGGTCGTCCAGCGTGTTGTCCAGGGGGTCGGTGACCGACGATTTCATCATTCAGGCTCTCCAGTTCCGTGTGTGGGCGGTTCCGGGGACGTTCGTTCCGTTCTAGTGCGCCGCCTGGCCGTGACCGGCCGCTTCCTCGTGGCCGCCGGCCGCCGGGGCTTCATGGCCGCCTTCATGACCACCGCCGTGGCCGCCGCCATGGCCGCCGTCGTTCATGCGGGCCGGCGCGATCTCCGGGTTCGGATTGCGCAGGCGCGCCATGTAGAAGGTGCGCGGCTTGATGTTCAGGAATCCCAGCAGGTCGTACGCGCGGCTGTCCTCGCGCAGCTTGCTGACGCGGCTTCCCGGATCGTTCAGGTCGCCGAAGACGATGGCGTCGGTCGGGCAGGTCTGGGCGCAGGCCGGCGTGATGTCGCCGTCCATGATCTTCCGGCCCTCGACCCGCGCCGCGACGCGCGCCTTCTCGATGCGCTGCACGCAGTAGGTGCACTTCTCCATGACGCCGCGCGCGCGCACCGTCACGTCCGGGTTCAGGACCAGGCGCTGGGTGGCCGTGAGGTCCTCGAAGTTGTTGAACCAGTTGAACCGCCGCACCTTGTAGGGGCAGTTGTTCGAGCAGTAGCGCGTGCCGACGCAGCGGTTGTACACCATCGCGTTCAGGCCCTCGTCGGTGTGCATGGTGGCGGCCACCGGGCACACCTGCTCGCAGGGCGCGAGCTCGCAGTGCACGCAGCCCACGGGCTGCGGCGTGACCGTCGGCTCTTCGGGATCGCCCAGGAAGTAGCGGTCCAGCCGGATCCAGGCCATCTCGCGGCCGCGCGACACCTCGTCCTTGCCGACGACGGGGATGTTGTTCTCGCTCTGGCAACCGATGAGGCAGGCGTTGCAGCCGTTGCAGGCGTTCAGGTCGACCGACATGCCCCACTTGTAGCCGTCGTACTCCTTCTCCTTCCAGAGGGAGACCAGCGGCGGATGGTGGATGCCCAGGTGGTCGACGAAGTGGCCGTCGGCCTCGTAGTCGGCCAGCGTGCCCTCGCGCACCAGGCGCGGCGCGCGGTCCTGGATCTCGGCGGCGCCGCGCGTGTCGATGGCGTGATGATCCTGCGTGGTGGCCAGCTGGTAGGTGCGGCCGGTGCGCGCGATCGTCAGCCCGTCGGCGAAGTCGCGGGCGGCGAAGGTGCGCAGGCGGTAGGCGTCGAAGCCGGCGCCCAGGCCCACGCGGCCGCAGTCGGTGCGGCCGTAGCCCAGGTTCACGGTGACCGACCAGCGGGCCTGGCCCGGCTGCACGTACACGGGCGCGTCGACGGTGCGGCCGCCCAGGCTCAGCGTCACCACGTCGCCGTGGCGCACGCCCAGGGCCGCGGCCGTGGCCGGGCTGACCAGCGCCGCGTTGTCCCAGGTGAGCTTGGACATGAAGTCCGGCATCTCCTGCAGCCACGCGTTGTCGGCGAAGCGGCCGTCCCACACGCTCGGGTCGTGGGCGAAGCAGATCTCGAGGTTGTCCGCGCCCAGGGGCTTGCCCGGGGCCGGGGCCTTGATGGCCGCGCCGGCCAGGGCCAGGGCCTGGCCCCGCTCCTGCGCGCTGCCGGCCAGCACGCCGTCGTGGATGAAGGCGTTCCAGCGCTTCTCGAAGGCGCGGTCGGCGCCCTCGGCCGGCGCGGGCGCACTGCCGCCGCCCAGCACCGCGAAGGTGTCGCGGGCGATCTGCCAGGCGCTGCGCGGCTCGGCATCCACCATGACGCTCAACAGCTCGGTGGCCGTGTGCCCGTCGTACAGCGGGGCGATGAGCGGCTGCACGGCGAGGTAGGCGCCGTCCCAGGCCATCGCGTCGCCCCACGACTCGAGGTAGTGGGCCTTGGGCAGGTGCCAGGTGCACAGCCTGGCGGTGGCGTCGTCCTTGTCGCCCAGGTGGATGCGGTTGGGCGCCTTGGCCAGCTTCGCCCCGAGGTCCAGGTCGGCCGGGGCGGTGACTACAGGATTGCCGTCGAGCACCACGACGGTGTCGATGCGGCCGGCGTCCAGGTCGGCGGCCAGCTCCTCCACGGTGCCAAAGGCCGGCGCCGCGAAGGGCAGGAAGGTGATGGTCTGGCCCACGTTGCCCAGGGCCGTGTTCAGCGTATGCACCAGGGCGTGCACGCCCGCGGGCTGGCGCAGGCCGGCCACCAGCAGGCTCTTGCCGCGGTTGGCCATCAGGTCGCGCGCCACGGCCGCGATGTGGGCGCCGCCCGCGGCATGGCCGCGCCAGGCCGACAGCTCGCCGCGGCTGACGCCCGCGCCCACGGGCAGGGGCAGCCCCTCGCCCAGCACCAGCTCGGCCGCCAGGGCCCACACGGCCGCGCCCACGTCGCGCGCGGCGACGGGGAAGCGGTGGTCGGCCATGCCGCCGGTGATGGAGAAGCCGTTCTCCCAGCAGTACAGCCGGTTCATGGCGCCGTGCTCGGGCTTGCGGCCCTTGGCGAACTGGCGGCTGTTGCGCAGGGCGGTGGCATGGTCGAGCATCAGGTTGGCATCGAAGTCGACGATGACCGCGGCGCGCTCGACGTCGAGCTGCGGCAGGCCCGGCGTGCCGAAGGCCTCCTTCACGCCCAGGATCTCGTTCTGCCGGCACACCGGCTCCCACAGGTAGACCTTGCCGCCGGGGAACGCCCTGGCGGCGGCCTCGAGCAGCCCGCGCGCCGAGGGCGAGCTGGTGGCGCCGGTCAGGATGGCCACGCCCCTGCCGCCGCCGCGCAGCCCGGCGAAGTG
>DAOPJF010000305.1:0-4009 GCA_035399525.1 Candidatus Krumholzibacteriia bacterium
TGTCGATCGACTGGTGGTCGGTCATGGTGTCCCCCGGATCGGGTGATGAACATGAGGCGGCGTGGCTGCCGCGAACCGGTGTCATACGCCGCCGGTGCGCGGGTGTTCCCGACGGCCCGCGGGAACATAACCCGCCCGTTTTTCCTTGCCAACCCCGGGGGATTGGATTTGAATGTCCGCTCGGGACGGTCGACGCCGCCCGCAGGTCCGGAACCGGCCCCGGCCCGTCCCCGACCCGGCCCCGACATCCAGCCTGGAGGACCGCAGTGCGGCTGAGCCGGCGCAAGATCGAGCATCTCTCCGACCGGATCCTCAAGCTCATCCAGCAGGATCCGCGCATCCACATGACCGGCGACCTCGACCTGGTCGTGCGCGCCATCGACGACTCCATCTACGGGAACATGCAGGTCGAGGAGGAGATCGACCGCCAGGTCGAGGCCCACATCCAGGCCCACCTCGCCGAGATCCGCGCCAACGAGATGGACGTCGGCGCGCTGCGCACCCGCATCAAGCGCGAGCTCGCCCGCAAGCAGGGCTTCGTCATCTGATCCACCGGCGGGCGCCGCCCGCGAGGAGACCGGCGTGAGACTGACCGAGGAACGCATCGCCGTGCTGGCCCGCGAGATCTGCGACCGCCTGCTGGACGACGAGCTCGTGGACCTGGAGATCGACGAGGCCGACTTCCGCTTCCTGATCGAGGGCGTCATCGCCCGCGACCTGAAGATCGAGGACGAGATCGACGAGGAGGCCACGGCCTTCGTCCGCAAGGCCAAGCCCAACCTCGAAGAGGGATCGACCGAGTGGCAGGTCGAGATCGAGCGCAAGAAGGAAGACCTCGCCGCCGCCCGCGGCTACACCGCCTATTGATCCCGCCGGCGGCCGGCCCGCCCGGAGCGCGTCCATGAACGTCATGGTGCTGACCCCCTATCTGCCCCACGCCCGGGTGGGGCACGGGGGCGGGACCGCCGTGCGCGACCTGGTGCGCGCGCTGGCCCGCAGCCATCGCGTGCGCGTGGTGGCCCTCATGCGCCCCGGCGAGCAGGCGCGCCTGGACGACGTCCGCGCCCTGGGCGCCGAGCTGAACGTGATCCCCTACCTCGACGGCACCGCCCGCGGCCCCGAGTTGGCCGCCCTCGTCGCCGCCCGCGGCGCCGCCTGGGTGCGCTCGCGGCGCAGCGGCTACCCGGCCTACGTCCAGAAATACCGCACCGGCGACCTGGCGCGGCGCGTGGTGGCCGCCGCGCGCGACTTCCGCCCCGACGCGATCCAGGTCGAGTACCTGCAGATGGCCCTGCTGGCGCGGGACCTGCGCCGCTGGCGCGATCGCGAGAGCCCGGCGACGCGCCTGGTCCTCAACAGCCACGAGCTGGGCAGCGTGCCGCGCGAGCGCCGGGCCGCGGCCGCCGGCACGGCGGGCGAGCGCCGCCGGGAGGAGGCCGAGGCCGCCCGCTGGCGGCGCCTGCAGGTCGACGCCACGGCCTGGGCCGACACCACGCTGTGCGTCACCCCCGGCGACCATGCGCTCTACGCCGCCATGGGCGGCCGCAACCTGCGCATCATGCCCCTGGGCATGGACACCGCGACCGTGGCGCCCGTCTGGACGCCGGCGCCCGGCGCGCCCCCGCGGTTCCTGTTCGTCGCCTCCTGGGGCCATCGCCCCAACGTGCTGGCGGCCGGGTTGCTGCTCGATCGCGTCTGGCCCCGGGTGCGCGCCGCGCGCCCGGACGCGCAGCTGGTGCTGGCGGGACGCGGCTCGGACGGGTTCCTCGCCGCACGCCCGGCCGACGGGGTGACCGCGCTGGGCTTCGTGGACGACCTCGCACCCCTGTACCGCGAGGCCACGCTCGTGGCCGCGCCCCTGGCCGAGGGCGGCGGCATCAAGATCAAGATCCTCGAGGCGATGGCCCGCGGCGTGCCCGTGGTGACGACCACGGTCGGCGCCGAGGGCATCACCGACGGCGACGACGCCGCGGCCGTGATCGCCCCGCCCGACGAGCGCTTCGCCGACGCGATGCTGGCCACCGCCACCGACGCGCCGCTGCTGACCGCGCTGTCGCAGCGGGGCCGTGCCCTCATCGAACGCAAGTTCAGCTGGACGGGAATCGCGGCCGCGCTGGGCCGCATCTACGCCGGCGAAGCCTAGCCGCGCCCGGTCAGGTCGCGCAGGGTGGCGGTGTCGAGCGTGCCCCGGCCGGCGGCGATCTCGGCCAGCAGCGTCACCTGCGCCAGCCTCTCCACCGTCTCCAGGCGGCCGAACGCCGTCTCCAGGTCCACGCCCACCGCCACCACCCCGTGGCTGTCCAGCAGCACGGCGTCGTGTCCGCGGATCCAGGGCACGATGGACTCGGGCACCTCCTCGGTGCCGGGCCGGGCTCGGGACGCCAGCGGCACGCGCGGCAGGATGGCTTCGGTCTCGGTCAGGATGGCGCCGTCGAGGTCGCGGCCCGCCACCGAGAACGCGGTGGCCCAGGGCGGATGGGCGTGGCAGACCGCCCCCACGTCGGGGCGGGCCTCGTAGATGGCCCGGTGCATGGGCCACTCGCTGGTGGGACGCCCCGCCGTGCAGCGCCCGGCCCGATCGACCACCAGCAGGTCCTGGGGCCTGAGGTCGCCCTTGCCCACGCCCGACGGCGTCACGAGAAAGGCATGGCCGCCGAGGCGAACCGACAGGTTGCCTTCGGCGGCCACGATCAGGCCCTTCTGTTCGAGGCGGCGGCCGATGTCGACCATGCCGCGGCGCAGGACGAGCTCGCTCGTCGCCAAGGTCAATTGCCGCGGTACAGGTACAGGTGCGACATCACGCCGGCGAAGTACTCGAGCTGCCGGCGCTCGTCCGACGCCTGCTGGCGCAGCTGCGTCTCCGTCAGCAGGGCCACGTTGTCCGGATCCTCGGCGTGCGCAAGCTCGTTCTCGGTCTTGATCCGCTGGTACGACTCGTTCTCCAGGCGATCGAGCATGAAGGTCGGGAAGCCGACCATCGAGCTCATCAGCAGGGTGCCGTCGGCCAGCATCACCGGGTCCAGGTCGTCGTAGCGCGAGAAGAAGTAGATCTCGGGCTCCTGGCTGCCGTCCGACGGGACGCGCCAGACGTTGCGGTCGTGCAGCGTCGTGGTCGGCGCCCGGCGGGTCGAGACGAAGTAGATGGTGCGGCCGTCGCCGGACCAGCAGGGATCCGAGTTCACGACGCCCACCAGCGGGTCGCCCTCGGCGTAGCTCGTGTAGGTCAGGCGCTGGATGTTGCGGTCGAGCGCGACGTTGCCCATGGCGAAGCCCGTGGTGTCGAAGTCCATGGTGTAGACCTCGGTGCCCGAGCCGTTCTGCCCGTCCAGGTCCATGCCGCCCGAGAACACGATCGACCGGCCGTCCGGCGAGAACCGCGGACGCTCGATGCGCGTGTACTCGTTGGTGATCGGGAAGACCACGGCGTCGTAGCCGCCGTTGTCGCCGGCCGTCTGCATGTCCATGCAGTAGATGGCCAGGTTCGAGCAGGTCTCCAGCGAGTCGGCGATGGCGCAGCCCGAGCGCAGGAACAGCAGCCAGCGGCCGTCCGGCGACAGGTTCGGGTTCATGTGGTGCCAGTAGCGCGGCGTCTGCGTCGCGTCCGACGGCTCCATGTACAGGGGCTCGATGGTGCTGAGGCCCGGCAGCGCGGCCGGGTCGTTCAGGTTGGCCCGGAACAGGCGGTTGCCGACGCGCGTCAGGCGCAGGAAGAAGATGACGTGTTCGTCGTCTTCCCAGATGGGATCGCCCTTGTCGTCGTTCAGCACCTCGGACAGGTTGTTGGGCTGGCCGCCGATGTTGACGCTGGCCTCCTGCAGGCGGATCAGCTCGGCGCCCTCGGCCGTCAGGTCGTCGTCCGGCTCGATCCCTTCGCGCACGGGGATCATGCACATCTGCCGGTAGTTCACGTAGTAGACGTCGCCCGGATCCTTCGGCTCGGCGGGCAACGCCCACCAGTCGGCCGTGAACAGGATCCGCGACCCGTCCGGGCTCAAGGACGGGTTCAGGT
>DAOPJF010000306.1:0-4007 GCA_035399525.1 Candidatus Krumholzibacteriia bacterium
CGAACGGTCCCTTGGGTCCGTCGACGGCCAGCCCCGCGCTGCGCCCGGCCTCGACCAGGCGGCACAGGGCGACCAGCGCACGACCGCCGTGCTCCTCGGTCGATCCGCGCACGGCACCGAAATCCCGCTCGCCGAGGGTGCGCACGAGGATCTCGCCGTCTTCGCTGTCGCTGATCATGAGCACGGGGCGGGCCACCCGGCAATGCAGGATGGCCGGCAGGATGTCGCGGTGCAGGCAGGCGTAGATGCGGGGCGCCTGCGGGGCCTCGGGCCTTGCCGGGGCGACGCGGACCGTCGAGCGCAGCAGCCGCCAGCCCAGCGGCGCGAGCGCGATCTTCAGGCCCTGGGCGCCCATCAGCCGGAACCTCCGGCCAGTGCGAGCACGGCCCGCGCCGTGCGGTCCCACACGCCCGGCCGGCCACACAGCGCGCGCAGGCGCCGCGCCGCGCCGTAGAAGGCGCGGCGCTCGTCGGGGCGCGCGACCCAGCGCACCAGGCCGGCGGCCACCGGCAGCGGCGCCGCGTCGTCCTGGATGTGCTCGCGGACGGCATCCTCGCCGAGGATCAGGTTCGACAGCCCGATGTGCGACGTGCGCACCAGGCGGCGCGCAAGCCAGTAGTTCAGGGCGCCGGTGCGGTAGACGATCTCGTGCGGCACGCCCGCCAGCGCGGCCTCCAGGCTGGCGGTGCCGCTGCAGACCAGGGCCAGGTCGACGCCGCGCAGCAGGACCGGTAGCGGCTCGCTGCTGATCTCGGCGTTCTTGCCCGCGAGCCCGGCGAGCCAGGCCTCATCGACCCCGGGCGCGCAGCTGACGACGGTGCGGATCTCCCGGCCGGCCAGCAGGCCGCCCACCGCCTGCGCCGCCACCTTGAGCGTCGGCACGAGTTGCGCCAGCTCCTGGCGGCGGCTGCCCGGCAGCAGCGCCAGCGTCAGGGCGCCGTCCCGGACGCCGAAGTGCGTCTCGCGCCGGGCGACGGCATCCTCGAAGTCCCAGTCGCCGCCGTAGTCCTCCATCAGCGGATGGCCCATGGCGAACACGTCGAAGCCGCGCGCGCGGAACCAGGCCTCCTCGAACGGCAGCACCACGCCCAGGCGGTCGATGCGCTTGCGGTACCCCCCGGTGCGCCATCCGCCCCAGGCCCAGACCTGCGGGGCGACGAGCCAGAACACCGGCACGCCGCGGCGTCGCGCGGCGGCGGCCAGGTGGCCGTTGAAGCCCGGGAAATCGATGGGGACGAAGACGTCGATGTCGCTGCCGGTCACCCGCGCCGCCAGCTCGCGCCGGGCGGCCAGCAGCCGCGGCGCCCGGGCCAGCACCTCGGCGAAGCCCATCACCGCGAGGTCGGCGTGGTCGCGTACGAGCTCGACGCCGGCCGCCTGCAGGCGGGGTCCGCCGAGTCCCGAGATGCGCACCGAAGGGTCGAGGGCCAGAAGCGCCGAGGCCAGCGACGCCGCATAGCGGTCGCCGCTGGCCTCGCCGCAGGACACGAACACGTGGCGCGGACGCCCGACGGACACGGCCGGTCAGCCCCGTGCGGTCGTCCGCGGGCGGATCATCGCACGATCCCCCGGTCCGACCGCCGGATGAAGGCCATGAGCTCCTCGATGTGGGGCGAGAGCTCGCAGTCGGTCGCGATGCGCTCGAGGGCCTGGGTCACGTTCAGGCCCGAGCGGTACAGCAGCCGGTACGCCGTCTTCAGGTTCAGCAGGTCCTCGTCGGTGAACCCGTTGCGCTTGAGGCCGATGCTGTTGATGCCCGCCACCTCGACCGGGTTGCCGGCCACCTTGATGAACGGGGGCACGTCCTGGGGCAGCCGGCTGCCGCCGCCGATGAACGAGTAGGCGCCCACCCGCACGAACTGGTGCACGGGCGTCATGCCGCCGATGATGGCGTTGCGCTCGACCTCCACGTGGCCGGCGAGGTTCACCGCGTTCGCCAGGATGCAGTTGTCGGCGACGTGGCAGTTGTGGGCCACGTGCACGTAGGCCATCAGCAGGTTGCCGCTGCCGACGCGGGTCTTCTCGCCCTCGCCCGTGGCCAGGTGCACCGTGACGTACTCGCGGATGTCGTTGTTGTCGCCGATCTCGACGTACGTGGGCTCGCCGGTGTACTTCTTGTCCTGCGGCTCGCAGCCGATGGCCGCGCCGTGGAACACCCGGTTGTTGCGGCCCAGGGTGCTGCGGCCCTCGATCAGCACCGAACTGCCGATGGTGCAGTCGGGGCCGATGACCACGTCCGGCCCGATCACCGTGTGCGGGCCGATGGTGACGTTGTGGCCCAGGCGCGCGGACGGATGCACCACCGCCGTCGGGTGGATGTCGGCCGCCTTGACGGCATGCGGCCCGGTGACCTTGTTCATCTTCACGGGATCCACGATCAGTCCTCCTAGGGGCTCCCCCGGACTCAGCTGTCGACGACCGTCGACATGAGTTCAGCTTCGGCAACCATGTCGCCGCCGACCCAGGCGGTCCCCCGCATCTTGCAGATGGGGCCGCGCACCTTCGTCATCTCCAGCTCGAAACGCAGCTGGTCACCCGGCGTGACGGGCTGGCGGAAACGCGCCCCGTCGATGCCGCTGAAATACACCAGCTTGCCCCGGGCGTCCTCCACGCTGCTCAGAAGCAGCACGCCGCCGGTCTGCGCCATCGCCTCGACGATGAGCACGGCGGGCATGATGGGATGCCCCGGGAAATGGCCCTGGAAGAAGGGCTCGTTGATGGTCACGTTCTTGATGCCGACGACGCGCCTGCCGGGCTCGAGCTCGACGATGCGGTCCACCAGCAGGAACGGGTAGCGGTGGGGCATGACCTCCATGATGGAGACGATGTCCCACTCCTTGGGCTCGCGCGGCGGGTAGAGCCGCGGGTTCTTCCGCTCGGCCCTGGCCAGCAGCGAGGCGAACTCGACGTTCGCGGCGTGGCCCGACAGGCGCGCGCGCACGTGCCCCTGGATCGGCATGCCCAGCAGCGCCAGGTCGCCCAGCAGGTCGAGGATCTTGTGGCGCACGCATTCGTCGGGGTAGCGCAGGGCCTGGCCGCCGGCCAGCCTGCCCTCGTCGAAGACCAGCGCGTTGTCGTAGCTGCCGCCGAGGGCCAGGCCCATCTCGCGCAGCTTGTCGACGTCGCGCGCCAGCGCGAAGGTGCGGGCCGGGGCGATCTCGCGGCGGTACACGCTGGGCCGGATCTCGAACGAGGCCTCCTGGTAGCCGATGCCGGGATCGTCGTAGTCCACGACGAACGAAACCTTGAAGTGGTGCGCGGGCTCGGCCACGAGCTCGATGTCGCCCTGCCGCCAGCTGACGGTGCGGTTGATCTTGTGGTACGGCGCCGGCAGGCCCTGGAAGGTGATGCCGGCCTCGTCGATCATCTCGACGTAGGTCAGGGCGCTGCCGCAGCCGGGCACCGGGGGTTCGCCACCCTCGAGGCGGATCTCGCAGTTGGTGATGCCCAGGCCCGACAGGGCCGACAGCACGTGCTCGACCGTGTGCACCGAGACGCCATCTCGGGTCAGCGTGGTGGCGCGCACGAGGTCGGCCGTGGGCGCGGCGTACTCGGCGAGCGCCGGGATCATCACGTCGCCGCCGGGACCGGGGACCCGGAACACCAGGCCGGTGTTGGGCGCGGCCGGGACGAAGGTCATGCGCGCGGGCTTGCCCGAGTGCAGGCCGATGCCCTCGACGGAGATCTCGCGCGAGACGGTCTTCTGCAGCCAGAGCACGCTCGGTCTACTCCTTGCCCGCGGCCTGTTCGAGCCCGGCGACGCGCCGGATCAGGTCCGGCAGCCGGCGCAGGGCGCCGGCGATGCGGAAGGCCTCCGCGGCCTCGAGCGCCGGGTATCCGAACACGCTCTGGCCCGCGGGGATGTCCTTGGCGATCCCCGACTTGGCGCCGATGCGGACCCCGTCGCCGATGGTGATGTGGTCCGCCACGCCCACCTGGCCGCCGGCGGTGACGCCGTCGCCGATGACGCAGCTGCCCGAGATCCCGGTCTGGGCGCTGAGGGCGCA
>DAOPJF010000307.1:0-3979 GCA_035399525.1 Candidatus Krumholzibacteriia bacterium
CTACGGCACCTGGGGCGATCCCGCCCCCTACCAGGCCGAGATCGTCGCCCGGGCGTACGGCGGCGATCTCGGCCGGCAGCCGGAACACCCGGCCCAGGTCGCCCAGCGCGTCGGCGTGCCCGAAGGCCGCGGCCTGGCCCTGCACCGATTCGGAGGCGAAAAGGTGGGCGCGCCGCACCCGCGTGGCGGCCCGGTCCAGCTCGGCCGGCGTGCAGGCGTCGCGGGCGACGCCCGCCAGGGTCTCGGCCGTCGCCGCCAGGGCCGCGGCCAGGCGCCCGGGGTCGGTCTCCAGGTCGACGATCAGCACGCCTTCGCGCGGCCCGGTCTCCAGGGCGACGCTCACGTCGTCCACCAGGTGCCGGTCCTCGACCAGGGTGCGGTGCAGGCGGCTGCTGCGCCCGTCGCCGAGCACGCGGCGCGCCACGGCCAGGGCGTGGCGCTCGGGCGCGTTCTCGCCGGGGGCGGGGAAGACCAGTTTCGCGTAGGCCTTGCGCACGTCGCCGGTCTCGAGCCGGCAACGGGGGCCGCGGTGGACCGGCTCGACCGGCGGTGCGGGCACCAGGGCCAACTCGGGATCGGTCACCGGCGGCGGGCCGGCTCCGGCGTCGGTGGGGAAGTGCCGGGCCACGAGGTCGGCCACCGCCGCGGCATCGACGTCGCCCGCCACCACCACGGTCATGTTGTCGGGGCGGTAGGCCGAGCGCCAGAAGGCGAGGATCTCGTCGCGGCTGCGCCCGAGCAGGTTCTCGTCGCGCCCGCCGATGGGATGCCGATAGGGGCTGACGTCGAAGGCCAGCTCCAGGGCCCAGCGCCAGGTCAGCCCGAAGCCCGACGGGATGTCGTCGTACATGTGGTTCTCGTGCACCAGGACCTTGCGCTCGGCGTCCAGCGCCTCGGGCGTGAAGGACGAGTGCAGCAGCGCATCGCCCAGGATGTCCAGGGCCGTGTCGAGGCGTGCGGCGGGCACCGTGACGTGGTAGTTGGTGGTCTCGTAGCCCGTGCCGGCGTTGGTCGAGCCGCCGGCCTCGGCCACCTCGCGGGCGAAGTCGCTCTCGCCCCGGCGGTCGGTGCCCTTGAACAGCATGTGCTCGATGCCGTGGGACCAGCCCCGCAGGCGCTCGGGCTCGCGGTTCGAGCCCACCCGCACCCACACGTTGGCCACGGCCACCGCGACGCGGCGGTCCTCCTGCACCACCAGGCGCAGGCCGCTGGGGAAGGTGGCCGTCCACAGGCCGTCGGCCAGGGGGCTGGGAACCGGAACGCCGTCGGGGACAACTGGCTGCGCCATGGGGCCTCGCTCGGTTGGGGTGGTGCGCTCGGGCCCACTATAGGTGCGAACGGCGCGATGTCCACGCTCCATCGCCGCTTCCGGGCCGTTCCCGGGGCGCGTCGGCCGGCCCCGAGGTTGACGGCGGGACTCCTGTTTGCGAGTGTTGGCCCCGCCGCAGGGGCAGGGCCCCGCCGGCGCGTTCCGCTACCGCATCCGCAACCGGGAGATGTCATGGCCTCGGCCCCCACCGCGCGCGGTCCCAGCCGCGTCCGCCTGACCGTCCTGAAGCTCATCGCGCGCTTCCAGCCCGACGAGACCGCCATCATGGTGGTCATGGCGGTGATCGTGGGCCTGATCGGGGGCTTCGGCGCCATCCTGTTCCGTTGGATGGTCCAGTTCTTCCAGGGCTTCGCCATCGGCCGCGGCGAGAACGTGGTGGAGTTGCTGGCGGTCGTGCCCTGGTGGAAGAAGATCCTGCTGCCGGTCATCGGCGGCGCCATCGTCGGCCCCATGGTGCACTTCGGCGCGCGCGAGGCCCGCGGCCACGGCGTGCCCGAGGTGCTCAACTCGATCGTCTTCCGCAAGGGCGTCATCCGGCCGGTGGTCGCGGCGGTGAAGATCACCGCCAGCGCCATCACCATCGGCTTCGGCGGCTCGGTGGGCCGCGAGGGTCCGATCGTGCAGATCGGCGCGGCCATGGGCAGCAGCATCGGCCAGTGGCTGCGCTTCTCGCCCCAGCGCCTGCGCACGCTCATCGGCTGCGGCGCGGCGGCCGGCATCGCCGCCACCTTCAACGCACCCATCGCCGGCGCGTTCTTCGCGCTCGAGATCCTGCTGCGCGACTTCGCCGTGGCCACCTTCAGCCCCATCATCGTGGCCGCCGTGACCGCGACCGCCGTCAGCCGCGAGTTCCTGGGCGCGCAGCCCGCGTTCCCCACGCCGGCCTTCGTGCTGGGCGGGCCGCAGGAGCTGCCCCTGTTCCTGGTGATGGGCCTGCTGGTGGGCCTGCTGGCGGTGGCCTACGTGCGCACCCTCTACGCCGCCGAGGACGCCTTCGAAAGCCTTCCACTGCCGCTCTGGGCGCAGCCGGCCCTGGGCGGCCTGCTGCTGGGCGTGCTGCTGATCTGGTTCCCGCAGGTGTACGGCGTGGGCTACGGCACGATGGTGCAGGCCCTGGACGGGCACCTGGCCTGGTGGCTGATGCTGCTGCTGGTGGCGGTGAAGCTGCTCGCGGTGGACATCACGCTGGGCTCGGGATTCTCGGGCGGCATCTTCGCGCCGGCCCTGTTCCTGGGGGGCATGCTCGGCGGCGGCTTCGGCGCCGTGACCGGCATGATCATGCCGGGCAGCCACGACCCGGTGGGTGCCTTCGCCATGGTGGGCATGGCGGCCATGGTGGGCGCGGCCACGGGCGGGCCGCTGACGGCCATCCTGATCCTGTTCGAGATGACGGGCGAGTACCGCGTCATCCTGCCGCTGATGCTCGCGTCGATCGGCGCGGCGCTGGTCTACCGCTCGCTGATGCGCGACTCGATCTTCACGCTGAAATTCGCGCGGCGCGGGCAGGAGCTGAGCTTCGGCCGCGACAGCGCCATCCTGCGCCAGTACCAGGTGCAGGACATCATGGAGGTCAACCCGGTCACCATCGCCAAGGACGCGGGCCTCGACGACGTGCTGAAGCTGTTCCTGAGCAACTCGGTCGAGCACTTCTACGTCGTCGACCACGAGGGGCGCCTGCAGGGCCGCATCTCGATCCATGACGTGAAGGAGATCCTGCACGAGCAGAACCTGGCCCAGGTGGTCATCGCCGACGACCTGTGCTCGCCCCAGGAGGACGTCGTCTACCGCCTCGACCACCTGGAGGACTGCCTGCTGGCCCTCGGCCATCGCGACACCACCGATCTGCCCGTGCTGTACAGCCGCGAGCACCCGGTGCTCGTGGGCGTCGTCACGCGCCAGTCGATCCTCGAGGTGTACAACCGCGAGGTGCTGCAGCACCAGGACCGCGGCATCCACATGGTCACGGGCGAGGCGCGCATGCACGACTGTGTCGAACTGCCCGAGCAGTACAAGGTGCAGCTGCTGTCGCCGCCGGACAGCTGGTACGGCCGCTCGCTGCGCGAGCTCGAGCTGCGGCCGCGCTACGGCATCTCGGTGCTGGCGGTCAAGCCCTACGCGCTGCTCGGCGGCGCCGTCAACCGCATCCCCGATCCGGACAAGGCGCTCGAGCCGGGCGACCGCCTGATCATCGTGGGCGAGGTCCACGACCTCGAGAAGCTGCTGATCGACACCAACCCGCGGGCCTTTCCCGGCCCGGCGGCGACGTGAGCGGGCCCGCGAAGGACGCGGCCTACTACGGCCGCCCCCGGCGCGAGATGCGCCGCTTCGTGCCCGCGGAGGCGCGGCGGATCCTGGACGTGGGCTGCGGCGCCGGGGCCTTCGGCGCGGGACTCAAGGACGAGCGCCCCGGCCTCGAGGTCTGGGGCGTGGAGATGGACCCCGAGGCGGCGGCGCGGGCCCGCACCGTGCTGGACCGCGTGCTCGAGGGCGACGCGGCCGGCGTGGCGCCGACGCTGGCGGGCGAGAGGTTCGACGCCATCGTGCTGAACGACGTGCTCGAGCACGTGCTCGAGCCCGAGGCCCTGCTGGCGCTGCTGCGGCCGCTGCTGGCCGACGGCGGACGGCTGGTGGCCTCGGTGCCCAACATCC
>DAOPJF010000308.1:0-3948 GCA_035399525.1 Candidatus Krumholzibacteriia bacterium
AACCAGCCCGAGGCCGCGCGCACCCTGAAGGCCGCGCCGCGCTTCGTGCCCGCGTCCGACCGCGCCTGGTTCACCGCCGCCTACGCGGCCTACCAGCTCGACCGCGCCCAGGCCCACGCCGTGGCCGGCGAGGCCGCCGACGCCCGCGCCCGCCTGAAGGACGTCGAGCGCATCCCGGCCGCCGGCACCCGCGCCTCGCTGGTGCGCGCCGTGCTGGCCGCCGCCACTGGCGACGCGGCCGAGGCCGTCACCGTCGCCTCGCAGGAGCTGCTGGACAACCCCGAGGAGCTCTCCATCGTCCTGCCGCAGCTGCAGGACGTGCTGCTGCGCACGGGCCAGTACGCCCGCACCATCCCCATCCTCGAGCGCGCCTGCCAGGCCGAGAACGCGCCGCCGCGCCTGTGGGTCAGCCTGGCCCTGCTGTACGAGAAGCTCGACCAGCGCGGCAAGGCGCTGCGCCTGCTCGAGGCCAAGGCCGGCCGGCCCAATTTCACGCCCGACGCCGCCGAGCCCTACCTGCGCGTGCTCATGCGCGAGGTCCAGGGCAGCGACGCCGCCAAGGTGTGGGGGATGCTGGCGCGCCCGACCCGCCCCGGCACCTGGACCTGCGCCTCGTGCGGCGCCCAGGCCGACCGCGTGCGCTGGTTCTGCGACAGCTGCCGCGCCTTCGACTCGTTCACCCGCGACCGCCGCAGCCGGCCGGAGCGCTGAGATGCTGCGCCGCGTCGCCCGTCCCGCCGTCCTGCTGCCCGTGCTGGCCGTGACCGTGCTGGCCGCGGCCACCGCGCGTCCGGGCGCCGCCGACGCCCTGGCCCGCTACCGGGCCGGCGCCTTCGCCGCCGCCCGCACCGCGCTGGACGAGGCGGGGGACGAGGGCGACGCCGATGCCGCCCTGCTGCTGCGCGCGTCCCTGGCCCGCCGCCCCGACCCGGCCCTGACCGCCCTCGAGGGTGCGATCACCTCGCTGCCCGCCCGCTCGCCGCTGGCCCAGGCCGCGCGCCTGGACGCCGCCGGCCTGCGCTTCGCCCAGGGCCGCCACCAGGACGTGCTGGCGGTGCTCGACCCGCTGGTCGCGGGTGATGGCAAGGATGCGCCCGGCCGCGCGCTGCTGATGGCCGGCCTGTCGCGCCGCGCGCTGGGTGACACCGAGGGCGCCGCCGCCCTGCTGGCCACGGTCAAGCCCGACGATCCTTCGTTCGCCGCCGCCCGCACCGCCCTGGGCGACCTGGCCCTGGCCGACCGCGAGCCGGCCAAGGCCCTGCGCTACTACGAGACCGCCGCCCTGGACGCCCGCGCCGGCGCCGGCCGCTGGCAGGCCCTGCGCCTGGACGGCCGCCTGGACGACGCCGACCGCCTGCGCAAGGACCTCGAGCGCCGCGACCCGGGCTGCGTGGCGCTGCTGGAGATCAACCGCGTGCTCCGCGCCGAGGCCGACGACGCCGCCGCCCGGCGCGCATCGGCGCCCGCCCGCCGCGACTCGACGACCGCCGCATCCGCCGGCGCCGGCGAGGCCGGCGGCTACACCCTGCAGCTGGGCGCGTTCAGCGACCGCGGCCTGGCCCTCGATCTCATGCGCCGCTTCCGCGACCAGATCGCCGACCTGCGCATCGACGTGCGCCAGGACGACCGCGGCCAGTACATCTACAAGGTGCGCACCGGCGCCTTCGTGAACCCGGCCCTCGCGCGCAGCGAGGCCGAGCGGCTGAAGCGTTCCCTCGGCGTGGACATCTTCGTCGCCGAGAGCGCCGACTGACCGTGGCCCGCCCGCCCAAGGCATCGGCCGCCGCTTCGCCCGCCCCGCGCATGACGCCCATGCTCGCGCAGTACCTCGAGCTGAAGGCGCGCAATCCCGACGCGCTGCTGCTGTTCCGCATGGGCGACTTCTACGAGACCTTCTTCGACGATGCCCAGACCCTGGCCGACGTCACCGGCGTGACCCTGACCAGCCGCGACAGCAAGAGCGACAACCCGGTCCCACTGGCCGGCGTGCCATACCACACGCTGGACAGCTACCTGCACCGCCTGCTCGAGGCGGGCCTGACCCTCGCCATCTGCGAGCAGGTCGAGGATCCCGCCCAGGCCAAGGGCCTGGTCCGGCGCGACATCGTCGAGATCATCAGCCCGGGCACCGCGACCGCCCCCGAGCTGGTCGACGCCGCCGGCGGCGTCTACTGCCTGGCCTGGGCACCGCGCGCGCAGGGCGAGGACGGCTGGGCCCTGCTCGACGCCTCGACCGGCGAGTTCCGCTGCGGCCACGAGCGCACCTCCCTCGAGAGCCTGTGCGAGCGCCACCCCGTGCGCGAGGTCATCGTGCGCGAGGACACCGACCCCGAGCACCTCAAGCGCTGGCAGGCCGCGCTGCCCAGGGTCGTGATCAATCGGGTCGGCGCGTCGTGGTTCCATCCCGAGTTCGCGCGCCGCACGCTGCTGGACCACTTCGCCACGGCGAACCTCGCCGCCTTCGGCCTGGAGGACGACGTCCGCGAGCCCGCCCGCACCGCCGCCGGCGCGCTCTTGCGCTACCTGGCGTCGCTCAGCCTGCGCAAGCCGCCCCAGGTGACCACCCTGCGCTTCGCCGCTCGCGGCGACCGGCTGCTGCTGGACGAGGCCACCCTGCGCAACCTCGAGGTCTTCCGCACCTTCCGCGGCGAGCGCGGCCCCGGCACCCTGGTGCACCACGTCGACGGCACCATGACGCCCATGGGCCGCCGCCTGCTCGAGCTGCGCCTGGCCGAGCCGCTGACCGACCTGGACGAGCTGGCCGGATGGCACGCCGGCGTGGCCGCGGCCCTGGACGACAACACCTGGCGCGACGCCCTGCGCGGCGTGCTGCGCCGCATCGGCGACCTCGACCGCCTGGCCGCGCGCGCGGCCACCGGCCGCATCGGCCCGGCGGGCCTGCGCCAGCTGGGCGGCATCCTGGGCGCGGTGGGGCAGCTGGCGGCCATCGCCCAGGGCGGCGGCCACGACGGCCATCCCGTCGCGCGCTGGCTGGGCTCGGCCGAGGACTTCACGCCCCTGAGCACGCGCCTGCTGGCGTCCATCCGCGAGGATGCGCCCGCCACCGCGCGCACCGGCGGCGCCATCGCCCCGGGGGTCAGCGCCGAGCTCGACCGCTACCGCGAGGTGCTCACCGACTCCAAGGGCTTCCTGGCCGGCCTGCAGGCCCGCGAGCGCGAGGCCACCGGCATCAGCTCGCTGAAGGTGGGCTACAACAAGGTCTTCGGGTACTACTTCGAGGTCACCAACAAGCACCTGGCCAAGGTGCCGGCGCGCTTCGAGCAGAAGCAGACCCTGGTCAACGCCGCGCGCTTCCACACCGACGAGCTGAAGGAGGCCGAGCGCACCATCCTCGAGGCCGAGGAGCAGGCCGACGCGCTGGAGCTGCGCCTGCTCGAGGAGCTGGTCGAGGCCGTCGCCGCGCGCCTGTCCGCCATCCACGCTGCGGCCCGCCTGGTGGCGCAGGCCGACCTGATGCTGGGCTTCGCCGAGATCGCCGAGCGCCACCGCTACTGCCGCCCCGTCTGCGACGGCAGCCTCGACTACGTGGTGCGCGGCGGCCGCCATCCGGTGGTCGAACAGCTCCTGGAAGGCGACTTCATCGCCAACGACACCGAGCTCGACGGCGACACGCGCCAGGTGCTGCTGCTCACCGGCCCGAACATGGGCGGCAAGTCGACCTACCTGCGCCAGGTGGCGCTGATCGCGCTCATGGCCCAGGCCGGCGGCTTCGTGCCCGCCGACCAGGCGCGCCTGGGGGTCACCGACCGCATCTTCACCCGCGTGGGGGCCAGCGACAACCTGGCCCGCGGCGAGTCGACCTTCAGCATGGAGATGAGCGAGACCGCCCACATCCTGCACCAGATGAGCCGCCGCTCGCTGGTCATCCTCGACGAGATCGGCCGCGGCACCAGCACCTACGACGGCCTGTCCCTGGCCTGGGCCATC